>SKSP01000445.1 GCA_007122945.1 Ilumatobacteraceae bacterium
CCCGCTCACGCTGCCGGACAGGAAGCTGTTGTACACGAACATCCACGTCCCGACGTCGGCGTGCAGTGACGGGCCCAGGAGGTTGAAGATCGTCGAGTTGTGGATCACGACGGTTCCGGCATGGTCGACGTTCGAGTTGTGGACCGCCTCGCCGTCACCGTGGTTCTCGATCTGCACGTCGACGAGGCGCAGCTCGGCACCCCGGTTGTACGCACCGGCCGAGAAACCGGGCCCGCCCACCGTGTCGATCGCCGAACGCTCGACCGTCAACACCCAGCGGTTGTCGATGCCGCGTGCGATCTGGGGGCTCGACACCGTGATCGATGCGTCGGCGATGCGGTGCGCACCGCTGGAGCCCGAGTACACCCCGACCGCCTCGAGAGTTCCGGCGACGTCGATGTGCAGGTCGACCAGCCGCGGGACGGAGGCGATCTCCGTCGTCTCCAGCCGGAGCCCGGTCCCGACCGCGGCGTCCGCGACGCCGATCCGCACACCGCGGCCAACCGGGCTGGACGCACCCGAGTACACCAACCCGGCGGCCTGGAAGCCTCCGACGGCGACGGCGATCACCTCGTGCAGCCGAGGTGACGACGAAGCGTTGTGCAGGGCGACGTTGATCAGGTCGCCACCGACCGCCTCGGCGCGGACATGGGAGAGCGAGAGATCGCCGATGCCGGTGTCCGTCGTCGCGATCGCGACGGCGTGGTCGCCGCCGCCCAGGTTGCGCACGGTCAGGTGCCGCATCTCGGCGCGAACGGAGGTCGCCCGCACCACGGCGGCGGAGGAATCACCGCTCGCGCACTCACACTCGATCAAGGTCACCCCGGAGCCCGAGCCCTCCAGATCGACGTGGTCGAGCAGGTCGATGCCGCCCGGCTCGGTGTACGTGCCAGGGGCGATCCGCACGACGTACGGCGTCGCCGGACCGTTGTCGTCGATCGAGGCGAGCGCGGCGCCGACCGACGTGAAGTCGCCGCCGCTCTCGGCCACCCACACGACTCGCGCCGGCGCAACGGCGGGTTCGCCGTCGGCGCCCGGGGCTCCCTCCGGGCCCTCGGGACCGGTGGGTCCCTCCGGACCGGGCGGACCCTCCGCTCCTGGCGCGCCCTCGGGACCGGGCGGACCGGGCGGGCCGGCCGCTCCTGGCGCGCCCGGCGGGCCAGCGGGACCTTCGGGGCCGGGTGGGCCATCCGCCGACGGCACGAAGTACCCCGTCACGTCCGCGAGCACCTCGACGGTCGGGCCGGCCGCCCCGAACGCGTCGTAGGTGATCTCGATCGCGCCGCTCGCCGGCAGCGCGACCGTCACGGCGTTCGGCACCACGTCACCGGCGCGGAAGTTCAGGCTGCTCGTGGTCGGCGCCCCCGGCGCCCCGTCGGGCCGAACGCTGATGAACCCGTCGGCCGTGGGGAGGACGGCGGTGACGTTCAGGACCACGGCTGTCGCCTCGGGCGGCACCACCTGGAACGTCCCGCCCGGCGTCGCGACCACCCCGGTCACCTGGAGCGCTCGCGGCGTGGGCGACTCGAACGGTCCGGCCAGTCCCAACCCGACGCGCGAGTCGAGGATCCGGGTCGGTGGCTCGGGGACGAAGCTCGACGCCGACGATTCGGACGACGCCCGTACCAGCGACACCGCTGCCAGCGTTCCCGCGACGACGAGCGCAGCGACCCCCACCCGGGCTCCGCGGCCCCTCCCCATGCGGCAATCGTGAACAGCCGCAGGCGAGCCGTCAAGTGTCCGCCGACCGGGCTCGACGGCGCGGCGTTCAGCGGGGCGAGGCGACGAGCACGGGGATGACCCGGTCGGTCTTGGCCTCGTACTCGGCGTAGGTCGGGAACACCGCGACGGCGCGCTCCCACCAGGCCGCCCGCTCGTCGCCGGCGACCTCGCGCACCGTGACGGCGAACGGCTCGGGGCCGTCCTGGATCATCACGTTGACCGGGTCGGCCACCAGGTTGTGGTACCAGCCCGGATTCCTGGGCGCGCCGCCCATCGACGCGACGAGCGCGTACTCGCCGTCGTGCTCGACGCGCATGAGGGCGATCTTGCGGACCGCGCCCGACGCCTTGCCGCGCATCGTCACGATGATCACGGGGATGCCGGTGTCGCGCAGGGTGTTCGCCTCCCGTCCGCCGGTGCGCTCGTACGTCTCGACCTGGTCGCGCACCCACTCGAGGCTGCTCGGGATGTACTCGCCGTCCAGGTCCACGTCGGTGCTCATGCCCAGAGTCTGCCCGATCAGGCGTCTGTTACGGTCGTCCGCATGAGCCACACGACCGAACCTGCTCGATCGACGACTCCCCGCCGCCGGGTGCGGCGGATCGCCCTGGTGGCCGGTGCGCTCACGCTGGTTGCGCCCGCGGCCGTCAGCACCGACGCGTCCGAGCAACCGCCCGGCCTCGTGGCGACCACGCCCGAGCGCTACTGGGACTCGCGCACGTTGTTCACCGGCGACAAGAACCCGCCCGGCGGCAAGATCGGCGTCACGACCGACGAGATCGCGTTCGACGCGTTGGGCATCGACCCCGTCGACCCGATCCCCGACGACGCCGAGGCGTTGTTCGTGAACGTGACCGCCGTCGAGGCCGAAGCGCCGGGGTTCGTGAGCGTCGTCACCGGCGCCAACGAGCGGCTCGACCTCGAGTTCGTGCCCGACACGTCGAACCTCAACGTCGACACGCCCGGCCAGACGATCGCGAACAGCGCCATCATCCCGGTCGGGAACGTCGACTACGGCGAGGAGTTCGGAGAGATCCCCACCGTGATCGTGCACTCGTCGATGGACACCCACATCCTCGTCGACGTGCTCGGCTACGTGCCGGCCGGCGCCGACTACACCAGCATCCCGCTCGAGCGCGTCCTCGACACCCGGGCGGCCGGCGGTGCCGGCGCCGAGGAACGCTTCGACGTCGACGTGATCGGCTCCGTCGGTCCGGCCGGCGCGACGCTCGCGATCGTGAACCTCACCCTCGTCGGCTCCGCCAGCGGGGGCTTCGTCACGGCCTGGCCGGCCGGCGACGACAAGCCCGGTACGTCGAACCTCAACGTCGACGGTGTCGGGCAGACCCGGGCCGGGTTGGCGATCGTGCCGATCGGCGCCGGCGGGCGGATCACCGTCGAGAGCTCGACGGCGGGCGACCTGCTGGTCGACGTGCTCGGCTACTTCGGCGTGCAGTCCGGCTTCAACGGCCTGGAGCCCGCCGATCGCGTGCTCGACACGCGACCGCTCGGCCGGGTCGGCGCCGACAGCACCGAACGGGTGGCCGTCACGGCCGGGTCGGCCGTCCCCGACACCGCCGACTTCGTGCTGGTCAACGTGACCGCCGTCGGCGCGTCGGCGCCCGGGTTCGTGTCGGTGTGGCCCGGCGGCGGCGACCAGCCCGACGCCTCGAACCTGAACTACCCGGGCGGCGGCACGATCGCGAACACCGTGCTGGTGCCCCTCGGCGACGACGGCTCCCTCGACGTGTACACGTCGGCCGAGATCGACCTGCTCGTCGACGTCATCGGCTGGCTCTGACCGGCTGGCGCTGACCGGCTGGCGCTGACCGGCGGCGATCGACGACCGGCGACCTCGTGAGGTTGGGATATCATCGCGGCCCCGGTCTCTCGGCTGGCGAGGGGAGGTGCTCGCGCGATGGGTGCGGATCCAGTGGCCCGGTCATCGCTGTCGCGCTCGCGATGGGCAGCGATCGGAGCTGCGGTGACGGTGACGCTCGGTGCCGGTGGCATCGGTCTGGTGACGGCGACCTCGACGCCGAGCACGTTCGTGTCGATCACTCCCGAGCGGATCCTCGACACCCGCGTCGACCTGGGTCTGGAGGGGCCGTTCACGTCGCCGACCAGTCGGGTGCTCCAGGTGACCGGCGCGGTACCGACGCCCACCGGCACCGGCACGGTCGTGCCGGCCGGCGCCACCGCCGTGGTGCTGAACGTCACCGCAGTCCTCCCCCAGGCTGACGGGTTCATCTCGGTGCGCCCCGACGGGACGCCCGGCGCACCGACCACGAGCAACCTGAACTTCACCGCCGGGCAGATCGTGCCGAACGCGGTGACGGTGGCGTTGCCGCCGAGCGGTCTGGTCGAGATCACCTACGACGCGTTCGGGACGCCCGGCCCGACATCCGAGGTGCTCGTCGACGTCACCGGCTACTACGTCGAAGGCGGTGCCGGCCCTCCGGGCCCCGAGGGGCCACCCGGTCCTGCCGGCCCTGGCGGTCCTGCCGGCCCTGCGGGGCCAGCTGGCCCGGCAGGGCCTCCTGGGCAGGACGCTGCGACGGAGCACTTCACGTTCGCGCTCGGGATGGACCATCACGACGAGGTGACCCTGGCGCTCCACGGCGCGACGAGCCTGATCGCGCGTTGCCATCGCGTCGTGATCAGCACCTCTGAGTTTCGTCGGATCCAGGTGGTCGCCACGAGCGATCTCGCCGGGTGGTTGAGCTCCGCGACCGGCACGGAACCTCAGCCGGCGGGCGGCACGGTGATCCTCGACACCGTCATCGCTCAAGTTGGGACGCCGACGTACCAGTCGGCCGAAGGCGGGCACGTGGCCGGCGCCGACGGATCGTTCATCTCCTACGACGGACCGTCGACGGCGCTGGGTGTCAACGTGCTCGGCCATGACTGCTTCGTCGCCGGCAGCGGCATCGCGAGGGCGCTCGACCCCTAGCGAACCCCGAGCGAGAGGTCCGAGGGCGCGACCGGGGCGAGAGCTGCCGCGCGAACGCCTTCAGGCGTCGCGCCGCATCGGCAGGCTGGAGCGCCACTCGCCGTCGAGGTCGTGCAGCGCGGCCGCCACGGCGGGTGCGGTCGGCACGAGCCCGATCTCGCCGACACCTTTGATCCCGAACGGCGAGCGCGGCTGGGGCACCTCGACCAGGCGCACGTCGATCTCGGGGACGTCCTTCGCCCGCAGGATGCCGAGCGACCGCAGCGTCATGTTCGTCGGGAAGCCGGTGTCGAGGTCGGCGGGGAAGTCCTCGCTCAGCGCGTAGCCGAGCCCCATGTGGACGCTGCCCTCGACCTGGCCCTCGACGAGCGTCGGGTTGACGGCGCGGCCGACGTCGTGGACGGCGACCACCTTGGTGATGTCGCCCGACTCGCGGTCGGCGACCGCCATCTGCGCGGCGTAGCTGAACACGGCGTGGATCGTCGGGTGCTCGACCGAGGGGTCACCGAGCTTCTGGGTCCAGTCCACGACGTACTCGCCCTCGTAGTCGACACCCGGCCGGCACCCGCCGGCGAGCGCCGCCCTGCACGCCTCGGCCACCGAGCCGGCCGTCATCAACGTGCCGCGCGAGCCGGTCGTCTGGCCGAAGCCGAGCTGGCGGGTGGTGTCGACGATCACCTCGATGCGCTCGGGGTCGACGCCGAGCTCCTGGGCGGCGACCTGCAGGGCGACGGTGTGGACACCCTGACCCATCTCGGTCCAGCCGTGGCGGACCTCGATCGTGCCGTCGTCGCGGACGTGCACCACGGCCTTGGACACCTCGCGGAACCCGTTGCCCAGCCCCGAGTTCTTGAGCCCGAGCCCGAGCCCGACCGCGGCGCCCGACGCGACGGCCTCGTCGTAGGCGGGCTTGATCGCGTCGAGGCACGCCTCGGCACCTCCGGCGCCGTCGTCCATGATCTGGCCGGGGCCCCACTCGTCGCCCGGCCGCACCACGTTGCGCTTGCGGATCTCCCACCCGCTGATGCCGACCTGCTCGGCGAGCCGGTCGAGCACCCCTTCGGTGGCGAACTGGGCCTGGTTGGCGCCGAACCCGCGGAACGCACCACACACCGGGTTGTTGGTGCGCACGGCGATCGTCTCGACGTCGATCGCGGCCCACCGGTACGGGCCGCACGCGTGCCCGGCCGCCCGCTCGAGCACCTTCATCCCGACGCTCGCATACGCACCGGAGTCGCCGATGCCGCGCACCTTCAGCGCGGTGAGGCGCCCGTCGGCGTCGCAGCTGGCCCAGTACTCGAGCCGGATCGGGTGTCGCTTGGGGTGCATCCGGAAGCTCTCCTCGCGCGACAGCGTGCACTTCACCGGCCGCCCGAGAATCCACGCCGCGAGGGCGGCGTGCGCCTGGTTGCTCATGTCCTCCTTGCCACCGAACGCTCCCCCGTTGGAGACCAACTCGACGGTCACCCGGTCGGGGTCGATGCCGAGCACGCGGGCGATGTCGTCACGGTCGTCCCACACGCCCTGGCCGCCGGAGTAGACGTGGAGCGCGCGCTCGTCGCCGTCGCTCGACGGGACGGCGAGGGTCGACTCGGGCTCGAGGAAGGCGTGCTCGATCCGCTGGGTCGTGAACACCTCGTGCACGGTGTGCTCGCTCATGGCGAACGCCTCGGCGAACGACCCGCCGCGCTGGTAGGCGCTCGTCGAGAGCACGTTGCTGTCGGTGCCCCACACCGCGACCGGTGCGTCCGAGCCGAGTGCGGCGACGGGGTCGGTCACGGGCGTCATCACGTCGTAGCCGACCTCGACCAGCTCGGCGGCGGCGCGCGCCTGGTCGCAAGTCTCGGCGACGACGATCGCCAGCACGTCGCCGGCGTACGACGTCGTGCCGCCGACCGGGATCATCACCGGCCAGTCCTTGTGGATCAGCCCGACCCGCAGCTCGCCGGGCAGGTCGAGCGCGGTGTACACCGCGACCACGCCGGGTGCCTCCTCGGCGGCGGCGGTGTCGATCGAGCGGATCCCGGCCCGGGCGTGCTCGGTCAGGTGGAGCGCGGCGTGCAGCATGCCGGGCACGCGGATGTCGTCGATGTAGTCGCGCATCCCGAGGGTCAGTTCGGCCGCCTCGTACTTGCTGCCCCGCCCGCCGATCTCGGCCGACAGCGCCGGCTCGAACGTCGTGCCCTGGGCCACGGCCTCGATGGCGTCGAGGATCTTCACGTAGCCGGTGCAGCGGCACAGGTGGGCGCCGAGGTGCGGCGCCATCTTGGCGCGGGTGAGCTCGGCGCCCTTCTTGTCGATCTGGGCCTTCGCCCGCATCACGATGCCGGGGATGCAGAACCCGCACTGCAGCCCGCCGCACGCCGAGAACGCCTCGGCGAACGCGGTCCGCTCGGCCTCGTCGACCCCTTCCAGGGTGACGACCGAGGCCCCCTCGACCTTGGCGAGCGGCTGCTGGCACGACACGACGGCCTTGCCGTCGATCAGCACGGTGCAGCACCCGCACTGCCCGGACGGCGAGCACCCGTCCTTCGGCGAGGTGACGTCGAGCTCCTCGCGCAGCGCTGCCAGCAGGTGCGGGTGCCCACGGCGGACCGTGACGGGCGTGCCGTTCAGCGTGAACGTGGTCGGCCCGGTCACACCCCCGGTCACACCCCCGGTCACGTCGCCGGTGTTCTCGGTCGGGAGGTCGGCGATCTCGGTCACGCTTGACAGTTTGTCAAAGCCCGACCCCCGGCGACAGCCCACCCCCGTCGGGGTTCACGCCCCGTTCACACGGCCGTGGCCGCTGGGTCGGCGCCCGAATGGGGCGATCGACCCTACGACGGGCCGTCGGGAGGGGCGGATGATGTCACCATGAGGGCCCCCCGTGCCCCCCGTACCCGTCGTGCCCCCGTACCCGTCGTACCCGTCGTACCCCCCGTCTGGCGGGCGACGAGGTTCGCGACGGCCAGCAGATCAGCGGCTGGGCGGACGTGTTCGAGGCCGACGTCTCGGTGCAGGTGGTCGACGGGTCGGGGGCGGTCATCCAGGACTCGTTCACCACGGCGACGTGCGGATCGGGGTGCCGCGGGCGGTTCACGACGTGGCTGGACGTCGGCGACCACGTCGGCCCGGCGACGCTGCGCCTGTTCCAGGTCTCCGCCGACGACGGGAGCGAGCTCGACGTGGTGTCGGTGCCGATCACCGTGATCGACTGAACCCCGTCGAGCCGGCCGTGGACGTGCACGGCGTCGCCACGCCGCGCTGGCTCGTCAGCCGGGTGTACGCCTCGGGACGGCGGTAGAGGTCGAAGTCGAACAGGGTGCCGGTGTAGTTCTTGCACCAGTCGAGGTCGCACTCGGCGACGATCAGCTCGTCGCCGTCGGTCTGGGCGCGAGCGAGCGGCTGGCCGGACGGCGCGATGATCGTCGACTCGGCGAGCGACGCCACGCCCTCCTCCTCGCCGCCCTTGGCGACGCCGACGACGAACGTCCCGTTCTGGTAGGCGCCCGCACACATCACGAGCTGGTTGTGGTACCCCTGCAGCGGGTCCTGGCTCGGGTCGGGGGCGTAGTGCAGCGGCGTGTTGTAGCCGCACAGGATCAGCTCGACGCCCTGCAGCGCCATCTCCCGGTACGACTCGGGCCACCGGCGGTCGTTGCAGATCATCATCCCGACCCGGCCGCCGAACGCGTCCCACACCCCGAACCCGTCGGGCGACGGCTCGAAGTAGTAGCGCTCGAGGTGCTGGAACGGGCGGTGCGGCTCGTGGCTGGCGTGGCCGGGGATGTGCACCTTCTTGAAGGTGGCGACGATCGACCCGTCGCGCTCGACGAGCGTCTGCACGTTCCAGCGGCGCTCGGTGCCGTCGGGGTCGGTCTCGAGCAGGGCGTGGCCGAGGCAGAACCCGATTCCGAGCCGCTTCGCCTCGTCGAACAGCGGCTGCGTGGCGGCGTTCGGCATCGACCGCTCGTAGAAGTGGTCGGCCTCGGTGATGTCCTCGAGGTACCAGCGGGGGAAGAACGTCGTCAGCGCGAGCTCCGGGTACACGACCAGGTCGCAGCCCCGGTCGGCGGCGTCGTGGAGCAGGACCAGCAACCGCTCGACGACGTCGGTGCGCGGCTCGTCGCGCGCGATCGGACCGAGCTGGGCGGCTCCGACCGTGACGACGCGCGACATCCCCCCTATCTACACGACGGCTTGACATTTCGTACAGCGCGCGGTGCTGCGTCATCGAGCGTTCACGCGGCGCGCAGCAGTTCGTCGCGCAGTCCGACGAGCTTCGGCGCCGGCTCCCCGTCGCTCCACGGGTCGCCGGTGATCACCCGCTCGTACGCCTCCCACTCGTGACGCACGCCGGCGTGGTCACCGGTGGACGCGTGGGCCCGCATCCGCAACGCGATCAGCTCCTCGTGCCCCGGGAGCACGCGCAGGCCCCGCCCGGTGGCGTGGAACACGCCGGCGACGTCGCCGAGCGCGAGCAGATGCTCGGCCAGCTCCGTCGTGGCCGACGTGGCGAGCAGCACGAGGCGCGAGGTCAGGCCCTCGGCGTCGGGCCACAGGTACGACGTCCCCTCGAACGGCATCCCCCGGATCAGCTCGACCGCCGGCCGCAACACGTCGACCGCCTCGATCGGCGGGCGGCCCCGCGCGGCGGCGAGGCGGGCCTCGACGAGATCGGCGTCGGTCACGACCTCGGGATGGAGCGGGAGCCGCTCGGTCTGGGTCCGGCCGACCCACTCCTCGCCGACGGGGGGCGGGACGAGGCGCGCGAGGGTCCGGCGGGCGGCCGACACGACGTTGGCGAACGTGGCGTCGCGTACGTCGAGGTCCCACAGCGCGGTGCGGGCCCCGGTCCGCGTCGGACGCTCGCGGTGGGTCGCCAACCAGGCGAGCAGCTCGCGTGTCTTGGACTTCTCGAACTCGGCGACCGGCCCGTCACGGGCAACCACGTCGACCGGACCGAGGAGCCGGACCATGACCGACCAGTCCGGTTCGGGGTCGGCGTCGGCGGAGGGCGGTGGGGCCGGCACTCCGGGATCGACGACCGACTCGTCGGGCTCGTCGTCGGGCCAGGCCGGACCCTCGGTCCAGCCGTCGTCGACCGGCGCCGCGACCGTTCTCTGCGCGTCGGGGCGTTCGGCGTCGAGCAGGTCGTCGACGGCGGCGGCGTCGTCGGGTGGGAGCGCCACCGGTTCGAGGACGAACGAGACGGTGTCGGGATCGTCCGGCGCGCCGAGCGTGAGGTGCCACCCGGACGTCCCGCCGGTCAGTCGGGCCGGGCACCGGCGGGCGCACGAGGTCGTCACCACGGCGATGCCGCGGGACGGTTCGATCGCGAGAGATGTCGCGTCGGCCGGTTCCACGGTGCCGTCGATGCCGTCGGTACCGGCAGGGTCGGCAGGGTCGGCGACGACGATCGCGGGCTCCCAGGTCTCCCCACCGAGCCCTCGGGCCCGGAGCGCGAACGTGGACTCCCCGGCCGCCGCCGTGGTGCCCACCAGCTCACCCGCGAGGGTGATCGCCGCGTCGAGCGTCGTTGCGGTCTCGACGTGCGGATGGCCGAGGAAACGCCCCTCGTCGACCCCCACCCCGACGAGGCGGGCGACCTCCGCGAACGGCGACGAGCCGAGCGTCGCCGCGATCCCGCTCGTGACCGCCGATGCGGCCGACGGTTCCGCCTCGATACCGAGGGCGCCGAGCGCCTCGAGGTCGACGTACAGGTCGCGCCCGTCCTCGGCGATGCCGAGCTGCACGAGCGCGACGCACGGCGCCCCGATCGTCCGAGCCGTCCCGGCGAGCTCGTCGAGCGTCACCTCGCCGGGCAGGGTCCACCGGCAGGCGGTGCCGGTCCACGGTGACGGGAGATGGCACGGTCCGGTGAGGACGACCTCCACCGCACCGTCGCCGGCGACGAGCGCGGCGCGCACCTGGCGGTCGCGATCGGCGATCGTCCCGGCGACCGCTCGCAGCGCGAGGTCGAGCCGCACGAGACGCTCGTCGGCGTCCACCGCGCGGAGCCGCCGCTCGGTGGCGATCGCCGCCGGGCGTGGTTCCGGTACCCGGGCGTGGGGCCCACTGGCCCGGAGTCGTCGGGCGCGCAGCGCAGCGAGCAGCGCGAGCACGCCGACCGACAGCATCGCCGCGCGTCCCAACCCCACCGGCCCGGAGGTCGCCGCCTCACCCGCGTCGTCGACCGGCGTC
>SKSP01000512.1 GCA_007122945.1 Ilumatobacteraceae bacterium
AGCTCCGAGCTGATGTTCGGCGACCCGACCTACCACCGCGAGCAGCTCGCCCAGCGCATCGGCATCTGACCGCGGTCGGCGCCCAACGCCGTCGCCGCGAACACGCACCTCAGCACCCGGGTCGGTCCGTCCGCCCGGGTGCTGCCGCGTCCGCCGGCCTCCTTGGCCGAAAGGTTGGTCCGGCTGACTTGGTCAACTAGGATGTGCGGCGTGACCAGGGTCGTGAACGTGCACGAGGCGAAGACGCACCTGTCACGACTGCTCGACGACGTGGCCGCCGGTGACGAGATCGTGCTGGCGAAGTCGGGCAAGCCGTACGCCCGCCTGGTGCCGCTCGACCAGCCGTCCGAGCGGCCACTCGGGTTCGTCACCGGCCGGGTCGGCGACGAGTTCTTCGAGCCGCTCGACGACGACGAGCTGCGCGGGTGGGAGTGAGCGGGTGGGGCGGATCCTGCTCGACACCCACGTGCTGCTGTGGGCGCTGCTCGGCCCCGAACGGTTGAGCGACCGCGTCCGCGATCTCGTCCGGGATCGTCGCACCACGGTGCTCGTCTCGGCGGCGTCGGCATGGGAGATCGCCACGAAGCACCGGCTCGGCAAGCTGCCCGACGCCGGTGACGTCGTCGGCGGGTACGGCGACCATCTGCGCCGGCTGGGTGTCGACGAGCTGCCCGTCACGTCGGCGCACGCGCTCACCGCCGGATCGTTCGCCATCGCCCATCGCGATCCGTTCGACCGCGTGCTGGCAGCGCAGGCGCTGCACGAGGGTGTGTCGCTCGCGACGTCGGATCCGGCGTTCGCCGTGTTCCCGTGCACCGTCGTGTGGTGACGTGCTCAGGTTCCTGGGGCGACGACGTCGAGACCGTGGTCCCGGGCGGCGGCGGCGAGGCGATCGTCGTAGGTGACGAGACCGTCGAGCGGTGCCAGCGAGAGCGCGACGGCGAGGTGGATGGCGTCGAGCGTCCGCAGCTCCACCGGCTCCACGAGGTCGGCGCGAAAGAGGTCGGCGGTCGTGACGTCGGCGACGTGGACGGTATCGAGGAGGAGCCGTGCCGCGGCGATCCGCTCGGGTGCTCGACGGCGGACGGTGCGCATCAGCTCGGTACGGACGAGCTCGCTGGCCACGAGTTCGGCGCCGGTCCATTCGATCCAGCGTCGTAGCTCATCGGTACCTGGCTCGTGTGCGATCAGCTTCACGGCGGCCGAGGTGTCCAGGTAGTGCGCCATCAGCGCTCGTCGCGTTCGAGCTCGACGACCTCCGACAGAGTCGGTCCGGCATCGAGAGGGTCCGGGGTCGGGAGGTCCGCCAGCGAGCGCGTCGGAGGCCGTACCCGGCCGGAGGCGACGAGCCGGTCGAGGCCGCTGACGAGGGGGACGAGCCGCGCCACCGCACGGCCGCGGACGGTGATCGTGATCTCTTCTCCCGCCGCTGCGTCGGCGACGACACCCGAGGCGTTCTGTTTCAGTTCACGCACCCCGACCGATCGCATGTGCTACATAGTAGCTCACGAGTCCCGAGATGTTCGCCGCACCGGGCCAGGCGCGACCGGGCGCGTCCGGAAGGTGGCGCGGTAGCGTCGGCGGTGCATGGACGGCACCACCATCGTGTTCGCGATCGTCGCCGCGGTCTGCGTCTTCGCGATCGCCGCGGTGGCGATCGGGCGGGAAGCCCGCCGGCTCGATTCGCTGGCCCCCCGGGTCGTCTACTGGATCGACGAGGCGGTCGACTTCGTGTGCGATCGGATCCCCGAGGAGAGCCAGGCCCGCCTGACGCCCGATGAGGTCGAGCGGTTGTTGGTGCTGCACATGCGCTGGCTGCACGCCAAGGGTCTCCAGCCCGACAAGGTGGGCGACCGTCGCCAGGACATCGACGAGCAGGTCGTCATCACCGAGGACACCCTCATCGCCTACCTGCTCGGCGCCGCCGAGGACGAGGGGGTCGAGCTGCTCGACGACGTCGACGCCGTCGCCGTCGTCGATGCCCATCTGGACTACTTCGAGGCGATCGGGGCGGTCGGCCCCGAGGCCGGGCTGGACGACGTGCTGTGACGCTCTCGCAGATCTCGATGGACCGCACCATCGACGCCCTCGGCTCGGTGTGGTCGAGCCTCCGTGAGCTCGTCGGTTCGATCGGCCCCGACGACTGGCGGACGCCGACGTGTCTGCCGGGCTGGGACGTCACCGCGAACGTCGCTCACGTGATCGGCACGGAGAAGATGCTGATGGGCGAGCAACCGGCGGCGCCCGTGTCGGTCGACGACGTCGACCACGTCCGCAACGACATCGGCGCGATGAACGAGGCCTGGGTGCGCGAGCTCGGTGTGTTGAGCACCGACGAGCTGCTCGCCGAGTACGACCGGGTGACCGCGGCCCGGCTCGCCGCGCTCACCGAGATGCCCCAGGAGGAGTGGGACGCCGAGTCGTTCACCCCCGCCGGCCCGGATTCCTACGGGCGGTTCATGCAGATCCGGACGTTCGACTGCTGGTTCCACGAACAGGACGTGCGTGCCGCGCTCGGTCGCCCCGGTCACACCGCCGGCCCGGCCGTGGCGGTCACGCTCGACGAGATCACGACGGCACTCGGGTTCGTCGTCGGCAAGCGGGCCGGCGTGGCGCAGGGGTCCAGCGTCACGTTCGAGCTGACCGGGTCGAACGGCCGCACCGTGCACGTGGACGTGGCGGAGCGGGCCCGGGTCGTTGACTCGCTCGAGGGGCAGGCGAGCGTGACCGTGACGATGTCGGTGCTCACCTTCACCCGCCTGTGTGGCGGCCGGACCGGCGTCGACGAGGTGCGGGCCGAGATCGCCGTCGCGGGCGACACCGAGCTCGCCGAGAAGATCCTCGGGAACCTGTCGTACACGATCTGATC
>SKSP01000554.1 GCA_007122945.1 Ilumatobacteraceae bacterium
GAACCGATGGAAGTGAACCGATGGAAGTGAACCGATGGGAGTGAACCGCCGTCGCCACCCGGAACGCCCCCGCCGGCACGTGGCGATCGCACCGGAATGAACACCGCCGACACGACCGTCGCGGACCCCCGCGAGCTGTTCCGTCGTCACCCCCGCAACCCGATCCTGACGTCGGCCGACTTCCCACGGATGGTCAACGCCACCTTCAACCCCGGCGCGATCGAACACGACGACGAGACGTTGCTCCTCGTGCGGGTCGAGCAGCGCACCGGCCTGTCGTACCTCGCCGTCGCCACGAGCGCGGACGGCCGGTCCGGTTGGCGCCTCGACCGCGACCGCGTGATGCAACCGGCGCTCGACTCCGACGACGAGTGCTGGGGCATCGAGGACCCACGGATCACCCGCCTCGACGGCGAGTACCTCATCACCTACACCGGCTTCTCCCGCAGCGGGCCGCTCGTGTGCCTCGCCTCGACGACCGACTTCCACACGTTCGAGCGGCGCGGCGTGATGATGGCGCCCGAGGACAAGGATGCCGCCCTGTTCCCCACCCGCTTCGACGGGCGCTACGCCATGATCCACCGTCCGTCGCCGGCGATGGCCGAGCTCGGGTGCCACATCTGGCTGTCGTGGAGCCCCGACCTGCGCCACTGGGGTGATTCGCAGGTGCTGCTCCCCGCCCGGCAGGGCGGCTGGTGGGACGCCCGCAAGGTCGGGCTCGGACCACCACCGCTGGCGACTCCGGAGGGGTGGCTGATCTGCTACCACGGGGTCCGCACGACGGCGTCCGGTTCGATCTACCGACTCGGTCTCGCCCTGCTCGACCTCGACGACCCGCGCGTGCTCGTGTGCCGCGGGGACGAGTGGGTGTTCGGACCCTACGCGCCCTACGAGCGCAACGGCGACGTGCCCGACGTGGTCTTCCCCTGCGGTTGGATCCTGCACGACGACGGCGACACCCTCGACCTGTACTACGGCGCCGCCGATTCGGTCACCTGCCTCGCCACCGCGAGCCTGACCGAGCTCCTCGACCACCTCCGCACCCATCCCGGCCCGATCGGGGGACGAACGGCCCGGGAGCGCCGGCCGACGCCACCCCGCACGGGGAGCATCCGACCACCCGCACCACGGGAGCGACCATGACCAGCGTGTCGGCCGACGCGACCGGCTCCCGGTCCTGACGGGAGGGCATCGCCGTCGAGCACCGAGCCGCTCAGTTCGCCACCGCGCGGGCGTGGAACACGGCCGCCCCGGTCCGACGGGGGACGCCGAGCTTCGCGAGGACCGACGAGACGTGCTTCTTCGCCGTCTTCTCCGCGACGTCGAGCTCCTGGCCGATCTGACGGTTCGTGAGTCCGGCGGCGACGAGCTCGAGGACACGGCGTTCGAGGTCGGTCAGCGTTCCCAGACGCCGTGTGTCGTCGTCCGGCCCGGGCGCGGGCGTCTCGCCGGACATGTCGACGCCGTCGCCGAAGACCGTCTCACCGGCGTGGAACCGGCGGATCGCATCGACGATCTCGCCGCGGTGGAGATGTTTCAGGACGTACCCCTCCATGCCGGCATCCTTCGCCCGCGCGACCAGCTCGCCATCGACGAACGCCGACAGCACCATGCAGCGCGCATCAGGAGCCATCTCGCGCACGCGACGACCGACCTCGATGCCGTCGCCGTCGGGGAGCCGTACGTCGATCACGACCACGCCACACTTGTCGCGCGCACCTCCCAGCTGCCAGCAGGGCCGAAAGTCACCAAGCTGACCCGAACGAGACCGTGTGGTCACCGAGGTGGGGCGACGAGAACCGCCGCGCCGTCGATGCGGTCGTCCCAGAGGGCATCGAGCGCGCCCGCGGCGTCGTCGAACGGCCACGGCACCGCGTGCACCCGGACCCGCGCCTCGGCGGCCTCGCGGAGGAACCGCTCGCCGTCGTCGCGGGTGTTCGCCGTCACGCTCCGCACCTGGCGTTCCTGGAACAACTCCCGCGCGTAGTCGATCGGTGGGATCTCCGACAGGTGGATACCAGCGACGGCGAGGGTGCCACCCCGGTCGAGCGCCCCGAGCGCGACGGGGACGAGATCGCCGGCGGGTGCGAACAGGATCGCCGAGTCGAGTGGTTCGGGTGGCTCGTCGAACGCACCGGCCGCGGAGGCACAACCGAGATCGAGGGCCAGCCGACGCGCCGAGTCGCTGCGCGTCATCACGTGCACCGTCGCGCCGCGGTGGATCGCGAGCTGTGCCGTGAGGTGCGCCGAACCCCCGAACCCGTAGATGCCGAGACGCCTACCCGGCGGAACCTCGGCGCGCTCGAGGGCGCGGAACCCGATGATCCCGGCGCACAGCAACGGCGCCGCGGTCACGTCGTCGAACGCGTCGGGGAGCCGGTAGGTGTACGCCTCGTCGACCACCGCGTACTCCGCGTAACCGCCGTCCGCGTCCCAGCCGGTGAACGCCGGCTCGAGGCAGAGGTTCTCGGCTCCCCGCCCGCAGAACCGGCAGGTGCCACACGTCCGACGCAGCCAGGCGATGCCGATGCGTTCGCCGACCTCGAACCGGTCCGCACCCGGGCCGAGCCGGTCGACGCGACCGACGATCTCGTGGCCCGGCACGACGCCCCGACGGTGGAGGGGCAGGTCACCCATCGCGACGTGCAGGTCGGTGCGACACACCCCGCAGGCGAGCACCCGTACGCGCACCTCCCCCGGGCCCGGCTCGGGCACCGGCCGACGGGCACGTCGGAGCGGCCGCTGGTCGAGCGGTCCCGGTTCCTCGACCACCCAGGCCCGCATCGTCGGTGCGCCCGGGCGGGCGGCGTCGCTCATGGAGCAACGTTACGAGGGCGACGAGCGCTCCGCTCGTCGCCGGACGACCC
>SKSP01000065.1 GCA_007122945.1 Ilumatobacteraceae bacterium
ACCCGCTCCAGCTCGGCCTCGTCGTCGGCGACGATGCCGAGGTCGACGGGCTCGCAACCGAGGTCGCGCACCAGTGCCACCAGCATCGTCCGGTTGCTCTCGCGGATCTGACCCGGCCGGAGCGGCGACCCGTCGTCGACGAGCTCGTCGCCGGTCGAGAGCACGGCGACCCGGAGCCGGGGGTGCACGCGCGGCCGCCGCACGTTCACGCTGGAGAGCACGGCGAGCACCGGCGGGCGGATCGGCGTCCCGGCCTCGAACAGCACGTCGCCCGGCTGGACGTCCTCACCGGCGCCACGCACTGCCGCACCCGGCGCGACGGAACGGCCGAGGCGGACCCGCTCCTCGCCGACGCGTTCGCTGTCCTCGACCATCACGACGGCGTCGGCGCCCGGTGGCATCGGCGCGCCGGTCATGATCCGGATCGCTTCGCCGGGTCCGACGTGACGGTCGGTGGTCGCACCGGCGGCGACCTCGGCGACCACGGCGAGCTCCACGGGGACCTCGGCGAGGTCGGCCGCCCGCACGGCGTACCCGTCGACCGCCGAGTTGGCGAACGGCGGCACCTGCTCGGCGGCGACCACGTCGACCGCGAGCACCAGACCGGACGCATCGGCGAGGTCGACCTCGACCGGCTCACCCGGTGGGCACGCCTCGAGCACGAGGGTCTGGACGTCTTCCAGCGGCGTCAGCGAGGTCGGTGATGGCGTCACACCCCGCACCGTACCCGCCTCCCGAACAGGCACACTGGACGACGATGAGTCCCCACACGGCCTTCCCCGCCGACGGTTACACCGCCCGCTGGCAGACCTGGGACGAGGCGGACGACGAGACGCTCACCCTGCGCTGGGAGAACGAGGCGTGGACCGTCTCGGGCGAGGTCGGCCGTGAGCGCGTCCACTACGTCCTGCGTCTGTCGCCGACCTGGCACGTGCGCCAGTTCCTGCTGTTCCGCGACCTCGACGAGCCCGACCTGTGGCTGGCCACCGACGGTCACGCCCGCTGGGGCGAGGTCAACGGCGCCCACCGTCCCGATCTCGACGGCTGCCACGACATCGAGCTGGATTGCACGCCGTTCACCGCCACGCTCCCGTTGCGCCGCCTGCCCCTCGACGTCGGCGACGACATGGAGCTCCCGGTCCTGCTCGTCGACGTCGAGACGCTCGGCGTCGTGCCGGTCCGTCAGCGCTACACCCGGATCGGCGAGCGCCGGTGGCGCTGCCGACGGACACCCGTCGGCGAGATCGACGGCCGGGACACCGAGTTCGAGGTCGACGAGTACGGCCTCGTCCTCGACCTCCCCGGCGAGTTCCGCCGCCGCTGACCCCGCTCGACCCACCCACCCGAACCGTCCGCGCCGAACGACCACATCCGGCCGGTTCACGCGGACGGAACGTCAGCACCCACCCGAACCGTCCGCGCCGAACGACCACATCCGGCCGGTTCACGCGGACGGAACCGGGGGGGTCAGGGTTCGAGGGTGGCGAGGAACTCGCGGAGGCCGGGGCCGAGGTCGGGGTCGCGGAGGATGATCTCGATCGCCGCGGTCAGGAAGCCGAGCGGGGTGCCGGTGTCGTGGCGGGCGATCCCCGACAGCACGCCGTGGAACGGGGCCCGCTCCGCCTGGGCGAGCAGTGCGTCGGTGAGCTGCAGCTCGCCGCCGGCGCCGGGCGTCAGCGCGGCGATCTCGTCGAACACGTCGGGTGTCAACACGTAGCGACCGATGATGATCATGTCGCTCGGGGCCTCGTCCGCGGGCGGCTTCTCGACCATGCCGGTCAACGGCACGACGCCGTCGGCGTCCACCGGGCCACCCGGCGCGACGACGCCGTACGCGCTCACCTCGTCGCGCGGGACCTGCTTGAGGGCGACGACCGACCCGCCGGTGTCGAGGCACACGGCGTTCATCTGGGCGAGCAACGACGAATCACCCATGATCTCGTCGGGGAGCAGCACCGCGAACGGCTCGTCGCCCACCGCCTCGCGGGCACAGCCGACCGCGTGGCCGAGACCGCGCGGCGAATCCTGGTAGACGACCGACACCCGCCAGTCGCGGCCGATGGACCGGATCCGCTCGGCCACGTCGGCCTTGCCCTTGGCCTCGAGCGACTCGACGAGCTCGGGCATCGGCTCGAAGTAGGACTCGATCGCCGGCTTGTCGCGGCTGCTCACCATCACGATGTGGTCGATGCCCGTACCGAGCGCCTCGTCGATCACGTACTGCAGCGCCGGGGAGTCCCCGATCGGCAGCAGCTCCTTCGGGACGGCCTTGGTGGCCGGGAGGAACCGGGTCCCCATGCCGGCGGCGGGGATCACTGCGCTGCGGACCTGCATGTTCGGGACGATAGCTTTCCGCTCGATGCCCACCTACGTCTACAAGTTCGTGGACACCGGCGAGACGATCGAGGTCCAGCAGGCGTTCACCGACGACACCCTCACCGAGTACGTCCACCCCCAGAGCGGCGCGACGATGGCCGTCAAGAAGGTGTTCCAGCCCGTCGGCGTGACGTTCAAGGGCGGTGGTTTCTACAAGACCGACAGCCGCGGCGACGGTGGCACGAAGCGCTCCAAGGAGCCCAAGGAGTCCGCGGAGTCCAAGGAGTCGTCCGCGACCACCGCGGGGAGCGACTCGGGCGGCTCGGCGTCCGGCGAGTCGTCGCCCTCGTCGTCATCATCATCGTCGTCGAAGGCCGACAGCTCCCCGAGCGGGACGTCCACCGGGGCGCCGAAGGGCACCGGGGACTGAGCGTGCTGATCCCGATCAGCGACGTCGCCGGCGAGCACGGCGCCGAGATCGGGATCATCGGCGGGTCGGGGTTCTACGAGTTCCTCGACGACGCCACCGAACTCG
>SKSP01000142.1 GCA_007122945.1 Ilumatobacteraceae bacterium
GGGTGACTCTGTGTCGCTGGTTGCCGGTGTGGGCGGCGCTGGGCGACTCTGTGTCGCTGGGGTGCTGGTCGGACCGGCGGCGTGGGGCCGGGCCGGGCGGGGTGTGGGTCTGCTGCGGGGGTGGCGGTGACGTCAGCGCCACCACACGGGGTGGCGGGTGGCGAGGGCGGTGACGGTGACGAGGACGAGGCACTCGGCGACCTGCTCGACGGCGCCGAGGACGTCGCCCGTCACCCCGCCGAGCTTGCGCACGGCGAGCGCGCCGACGACCAGCGCGGCGACGAACGCCGCGGCGAGGAGCGGGCCGACCCACCAACCCGTGGCCAGCGCCGCCGCCGACACGGCGAACACGACGCCGACGATGGCCGACGGGCGACGGAGCCTCCGGGCGTATTCGGCACCGAGGCCTTCGGGCTTGGCGGTCGGCAGCGCCGCCATCGTCGCCACCGCGGCGCCCCGACCGAGCGTGTGGGCGGCGACCAGTCCCGCGGCGGCCGCCGCGGGAGTGAGCACCGCGAGGCACGTCACCCGGACGAGGATCGTCCCCGACAACGCCGCCACGCCGTAGCTCCCGTGGAGTGGGTCGGTGAGGATCCGGAAACGCTGCTCACGGTCCCAGCCGCCGGCGAACGCGTCGGCGACGTCGGCGAGCCCGTCCTCGTGGAACGCGCCCGTGACGAGCACGCCGAGCAGCACCGTCACCACGGCGGCGACGGGCATCGGGACGAGTTCGGCGGCGCCGATCAGGAACACGCCGAGCGCCGCACCGAGGAGGGCGCCCACGACGGGGAACCACGGCACCGACCGGGTCAGGTCCGGTGCCCGGGCGGAGCGCACCGGTACCCGGGTCAGGAACTGGACCGCACCGAGGAAACCGGTCACGCGCCGAACCACTCGGCGAACGTCGGGACGTCGGTGATCCCGGCACACGCCATGGCGACCAGGGGAACCGCCGCCATCGCGCCGCTGCCCTCGCCGAGGCGCATGTCGAGGTCGAGCAGCGGGCGCTTGCCGAGCCGTTCGAGCAGCTTGCGGTGCCCCGGTTCGGCCGAGCAGTGCCCCACGGTGCAGTGGTCGAGCGCGGTCGGTTCGACGAAGGTCAGCGGGAGCACCGACGCGGTCACGACGTAGCCGTCGAGGAGGACCGGGATCGACCGGAGCCGGGCTGCGACCGCGGCGGCGGCGATCGCCACCAGTTCGGCACCGCCCACCTCGCGCAGCACCTCGATCGGGTCGGTCACCCCGGCGATTCGGCGGACCGCCTCCTGGACGGCGGCCCGCTTCCGGGCCAGACCGTCGTCGTCGATGCCCGTGCCACGGCCGACCCACGCCGCGGTCTCGCCGCCCGCCAGCGCGGCGGCGACCGCGGCCGACGGCGTCGTGTTGCCGATGCCCATCTCGCCGAGCACGAGCAGGTCGGTGTCCAACTCGTCGACGGCGGCGACGGCCGCGGCAACGACCTCGTCGAAGCGGGTGGGGTCGAGCGCGGCCTCGTACCGGATGTCGCCCGTCGGCCGCCCCACACCGACGTCGAGCGCCGACACGGTCGCCCCCGCCAGGTGGGCGAACGCGGTGATCGTCGAACGGCCCTGTCGGTAGGCGGCGAGCATCGCCTCGGTCACGCCGGTCGGATAGGCGCTCACCTTCGTCGCCGCAGCGATGCCGTGGTCCGCGGCGAAGATCAGACCGGCCGGTCGCACGATCCGCGGCATCGGCGTGTGCTGCCACCCCGCGATCCACTCGGCGATCTCGTCGAGCCAGCGCAGCGCGCCGCTCGGCCGCAGGATGTCGGCCGCTCGGGCGTGCACCGCCGCGCCGCTCGCCTCGTCGCGACCGGGGAGGCGGGCGAGCGCGTCGGCGAACCACGGATGACGGGTCGCGGTGCTCACAGCAGTCCCCCCGGCTCGTGGAGGTCGAGCGCCCGACCGGCGACGAGCAGCAGGGCGCGGTCGGCGGCCGCCGTCCACACCTGGTTCACGTGGCCGAGCAGGTCCCGGTAGCGGCGGCCGACGTCGGTGGTCGGGTGGACACCGCTGCCGACCTCGTTGGTCACGACGACCGTGGTGGCATCGCGCCCGGCCGCGAGCGCGGCGGTTTGGGTCGCCGCCCGCACGACATCGGTGTCGGCGTCCCCGCGCCACATGAGGTTGTTGACCCACAACGTCACGCAGTCGACCACGACGAAGTCGCCACCGCAGCGACCGAGCGCGTCGGCGAGATCGACGGTCTCCTCGATCGTCGTCCACGTCGCCGGACGCTCGGCGCGGTGCGCCTCGATGCGGGTGATCAGATCGGCGTCGTCGTCGAGCCGGGGGCTGGTCGCGACGAACGTGACGCCACCGCCGGTGGTGTCGTGGTGCCGGCGGGCGAGGTCGAGCGCGAACGTGCTCTTGCCGCTGCGCGCCCCACCGATGCAGACGATCAGCACGGTTCGGTCCGGTCCCTGGGTCCTGTCGGGGTCAGTAGTCGATGCCGCGCTTGGCGCGGATCCCCTGACGGTACGCGTGCTTGACCTCGCGCATCTCGGTCACCGTGTCGGCCACGTCGACGATCGCCGCGGGCGCGTCGCGACCGGTGACGACGATGTTGACGTGTTGGGGCCGCTCGCGGATCGCGGCGACCACGGCGTCGGTGTCGAGCCAGCCCCACGTGCACAGGTACGTCAGCTCGTCGAGCACGACGAGTCGGTGCTCGCCCGCGGCGATCAGCGAGGCGGCGCGCTCCCACCCCTCGGCGGCATGGGCCTTGTCCTGGTCGAGGTTGTCGGAGTCCCAGGTGAAGCCGTCGCCGAACGCGTACCAGTCGACGCCGAGCCGGCGCCCCATCTTCTCCTCGCCGACCTTCCAGTCGCCGCTCTTCACGAACTGCACGACGGCCACCCGCCAGTCGGCGGCGAGCGCCCGCAGCATCACCCCGAACGCGGCGGAGCTCTTGCCCTTGCCGTCGCCGGTGTTGACGACGACGACCGACGGCGCCGATCGCAACCCGTCGGGACGCGGGTCGTCGACGGGTGGTTCGCCGGTGTCGGGGCGGTCGGTGTCGCGGCGGCCCGTGTCGGGGCGGTCGGGGCGGTCGGTGTCGGGTGCATCAGCCATGGGTTTTCGGAGCATAGACACCGACGTGTAGCGTGTCGTCTTGTCGTAGGAACCAGCGAAGTCCGGTGAGAACCCGGCGCTGTCCCGCAACGGTGGTCCCACCCCGACGACGATCCGAGCCGGCGAATGCCGACCGGACCGGCCCGAGGGCGTGGGCGAGTCCGGTCGCCTGGCCCTGCGAGCGACAACCAGTCCTCGAGGCAAGGGCGGTTCGCGAACCGGTGAGAACCCGGCCGCCGACCCATCTTGTCCTCCCACCACGTGGAGGAGAGATCCATGCGATTCCCGAAGGTGGTCGGCGTGCTCGCCGGCCTGTCCCTGCTGCTGGCCGCCTGCGGCGGCGACGATGCGGCGTCCACGACGCCGACGGCGCCACCGGTCGATCCGGCCGCCGACAGCACCGACGACCCGCCCGACGATCCCGGCAACGGCGCCGATGATCCGGCCGTCGATCCCGGCGACGACCCGGCCGTCGAACCCGATGACAGTGACCCCGACAGCGCATCCGGTGATGTGCCGACCAGGATCGTCTCGCTCTCGCCGACCCACACCGAGATGCTGTTCGCCATCGGTGCCGGTGACCAGGTGGTGGCCGTCGACGAGTTCTCGAACCACCCGCCGGAGGCGACCGAGAAGGTGACCGACCTGTCCGGCTGGGCGCCCAACGTCGAGGCGATCGCGTCGTACGAGCCCGACCTCGTCGTCACCGACGGGACGAACCCCGACCTCCTCGATCAACTCGACGCGCTCGGCATCCCGCACTGGGAGGGGCCTGCCGTCGTCAGCTTCGACGGTGTGTACGACCAGCTCACCGGGCTCGGCGCGGCGACCGACAACGCGGAGGGGGCGGCCGCGGTCGTGGCGTCCATGCAGGCCGAGATCGACGAGATCACCGCCGCGGTCCCGGAGGTCGACGGGCCGCTGACCTACTACCACGAGCTCGACAACACGTACTTCTCGATCACGTCGGACACGTTCATCGGGTACGTCTACTCCCAGCTCGGGCTGCGCAGCATCGCCGATCTCGCCGAGGGCAGCGGCGGGCCCTACCCACAGCTCAACGTCGAGTTCATCCTGTCGGAGGATCCCGACCTGATCTTCCAGGCCTGCACCCTGTACTGCGGGGAGACGGCCGAGACGATGGCGGCCCGCGACGGGTGGGCCGAGCTGTCCGCCATCCGCAACGGTCTCGTGTTCGAGATGAACGACGACATCGCCTCTCGGTGGGGCCCCCGCATCGTCGACTACTACCGCGACGTCGCCGAGGCCATCGCTGCCGCGACGGCGCTCGACGAGGCCGCCTGACGTCGGCCCCCAGGACCCGAGGACCCGAGGGCCGACCGTGACCGCCACGACGAACCAGTACGCCGAGACGCTCCTGCCCGGCCGGGCGCGCTCGATGCGCTGGTCGGCGTCCGCGTGGCTGCCTGCCGCGCTGGTGCTCGTGGTGGTCGCGGTCGTGCTCGGCGCGATGATCGGTCCCGCCGGGCCGACCTGGTGGCGGGTGCCGCTCGCGATGGTCGACCGGTTGCCGTTGGTGTCGGTGAACAGCGGTGTGACCGACGCCGAGTGGAACATCGTCTGGCAGATCCGGATGCCGCGGGTGCTGCTCGCCGGGATCGTCGGGGCGATGCTCTCGATCGCCGGTGCGAGCTACCAGGGTGTGTTCCGCAACCCGCTGGTCGACCCGTACCTGCTCGGCGCGGCCGCCGGGGCCGGACTCGGCGCGACGATCGTGTTCACCGTCGCCCGATCGGCCACCGCCGACTGGCCGGTCGACCCCGCCCCGACGGTGGCGTTCTTCGCCGCGCTGATGACGGTGACGGTCACCTACGTCGTCGGCGCGGCGTTCGGTGGGGCGAAGTCGGGGGTGACGCTCGTGCTCGCGGGCGTCGCGGTCACGTCCCTCGTGACCGCGGTCCAGACCTTCTTGCTGCAACGCAACTCCGAGGTGGTCCGCGAGGTGTACTCGTGGATCCTCGGTCGGCTCTCCACGGCGACGTGGGGTGACGTGCGGGTCGTGCTGCCGTACGTCATCGCCAGCAGCGCGGTGCTGCTGATGCACCGCCGTCATCTCGACCTGTTGCGCGTCGGCGACGACGAGGCGGTCACGCTCGGCGCGCCGGTGGCGCGCATCCGCCTCGTGGTCGTGATCGCGGCGACGCTCGGCACCGCCGCGGCCGTGTCGGTGAGCGGTCTGATCGGGTTCGTCGGCATCGTCGTGCCACACCTCGTCCGGTTGATCGCCGGGACGAGCTATCGCCGTCTGCTCCCGCTCTCGATGGCGTTCGGCGCCGGGTTCCTCATCCTCGCCGACATCCCCGGTCGGGTGCTGACGAACCCCGCGGAGACCCCGATCGGCGTCGTGACCGCGTTCCTCGGTGCGCCGTTCTTCATCGTCCTGCTCCGGACGCGGGCGGTGCCGCGATGAGCTCGATCGACCTGCGCGATGTCACGGTCCGCTACGGCCGGACGACGGTCGTGCACGGGTTCACCGAATCGCTGCGGTCGGGGGAGTGGCTCGGGCTGATCGGGCCGAACGGGGCCGGCAAGTCGACGCTGCTGCGCGCCGTGGTCGGCATCGTGGCGTGCACCGGGGAGATCGACGTGGACGGCTCGCCGCTGGCCCACCGTTCGCGGACCCGTCGGGCCGCCCTCGTCGCCTACGTCCCGCAGGAGCCGCTCCTTCCCGACGACATGACCGGCGCCGAGTACGTGATGCTGGGTCGCGCCCCGTACGTGAGCTACTTCGGGACCGAGACCAGGCACGACCGGGCGATGGTGGACGACGTGCTCGAGCGTCTCGACCTCGGTCGCTTCGCCGCCCGCCGCCTCGGGTCGTTGAGCGGCGGCGAGCGCCAGCGGTTGGTGATCGCCCGGGCGCTGGCGACCGAGGCGCCGATCCTGCTGCTCGACGAGCCGACCAGCGCCCTCGACATCGGCCATCAGCAGCAGGCGCTCGAGCTGGTGGCCCGGTTGCGCCACGACCACGGGCTGACGGTGATCTCGGCGATGCACGACCTCACGCTCGCCGGTCTGTACAGCGACCGGTTGGCGCTGCTGCACGAGGGGTCGGTGGTGGCGAGCGGGCCAGCCACCGAGGTGCTGCGCGCCGACACGCTCGCCGAGTTCTACGGCGTGCGGGTGAGCGTCCACCTCGAGCCCGACGGCACCGTCGTCGTGATCCCCCGCCGCGACGACCTCGCCGACCGCTGACCGCCGGGCACCGACGACCGTCGCCCCGCCGACTCTGTGTCGTTTCCCGGTCGGTGCGAACCTCCCGCCCCGCCGACTCTGTGTCGCTGGCTGCCGCTCTTGGCGGCGCTGGGCGACTCTGTGTCGCTGGGGTGCAGATCGGAGACCGGCGGTGGGGTGGACGGTCGTCAGGGGGTGCGGGCGGTGGTCCAGGCGGCGATCAGCTCGGCGACCTGGTCGGGGCCGACGTCCTCGACGTAGTGCTCGCCGGGGAGGAAGTGCAGCTCGCGGTCGTCGGCGCCGAGCGCGTCGTGGATCGCGTGGGCGTCGCTCGGGAACACGCCCCGGTCGGCGGTCGTCTGCACCACCAGCGACGGCACCCGGATCCGTGCGAGGTGGGGTGCGCCCCGGCACGACGACTCCCGCAGGCTCCACATCGACAACCACGACCGCAGCGTGCTCGTCCGGCCGATCCCGAGCACGCCCGCGTTCGCCCGGCGCGGGTCGCCCGCGTAGCACCCGGGTCGCCGGTCGGACGGGTCGATGGTGAGGTCGGCGAAGCGCAGGTCGGCCCACACCCGGTGCACGAGGAACAGCCGGTCGCGAACCCCGGCGGCGCCCAGCCGGTCGAGCTCGGCGATCGCCCAGTCGGTGATGCGCTCGTTGCGCGCGACCTGGGCGGCCCGGTACCGCTCGACGAACTCGGGCGGGTACGGCGGACCGTGGCGCTCGTCGAACATGTCGAGGCCGGGATCGAGCGACAGCGGGTCCGCCTCGTCCGCCACCGACGGGTCGAGCCAGTTCGTCAGCACCTCGGGCCGACCGGGGTGCGAGTTGTACGAGACGTACAGGTCCGCCGGTGGGAGGTCGAGGACGGCGTCCGGCAGGGTGGCATCGTGGGCGGCGACGATGTTCGGTTCGGTCGCCTGCGACTGGTAGGCCGCCATCAGCGAACCGCCACCGGAGTTCCCGAGGATCACGACCGTCTCGACGCCGGCGTCCTCGCGCAGCCATCGCACCCCGACGCCGATGTCGACGAGTGCGTGCTCGAGCAGGAAGTACGGTTCGTTCCCCCGGTAGCGCGTGTTCCACCCGAGGAACCCGAAGCCCCGTCGGGCGAGCGGCTCGGCCAGGTAGTGCTCGGTGTAGTCGACGTTGTAGTGCGTGGCGACGAACGCCACGCTCGGGCGGACCTGCGGCGGTGCGTGGTAGATGCCCTGGCAGGGGTGGGTGCCGTGCCCGGCGCGCCCCATCGTCGGCGAGACGGCCCCGACCCACGTCCGCTCGATCGCCGCGCTCATCTGCGCCATCGTGCCCGTCGTCAGACCGTCGGGACGAACCAGTGGTCGCCGGCGACGAGGATCCGGTCGGCCTCGGCCGGTCCCCACGAGCCGCGGAAGTACGGGTGCACCGCGGACGGCGCGTCGAGCGCCGGTTGGACGACGCGCCACGTGTGCTCGACCACGTCGGTGCGGGCGAAGCGGCGGGGCGAGCCGGCGAGCGCGTCGGCCAGCAGCCGCTCGTAGGCCCCCTGGCGTTCGCCGAGCGCGGTCTCGAAGTCGACCGCCACGTCGACCGGTTGGCTGTCGAGGTCCGGGCCCGGCGTCTTCGCCTGCAGGGCGAACGTCACGCCGTCACGCGACCCGAGTCGGAAGCGAACCAGGTTGCGGTCGGGTGGTGTGGCGGACTCGTCGAACAGCAGGCGCGGGGGTGGCTGGAACTCGACGACCGCCTCGATCGCCGACGCGGCGAGCCCCTTGCCGACCCGGACGTACCATGGCACGCCGGCCCACCGCCACGAGTCGATCTCGAGCCTGGCGGCCACGAACGTCTCGGTGTCGGAGCCGTCCGCGACGCCGGGCTCGTCGCGGTAGCCGACGTACTGGCCGCGCACGACCTCGTCGGGCTCGATCGGTCGCATCGCTGCGAACACCTTGGCCTGTTCGTCGTGGAGGAACTGCGCCGACGGCCCGACCGGGGGCTCCATCGCCAGCAGCGACACCACCTGGAGGAGGTGGTTCTGGAGCACGTCGCGGAGCGCGCCGATCTCGTCGTAGAACGCGCCGCGACCCTCCACGCCGATCGTCTCCGACATCGTCACCTGGATGCTGCGGACGTAGCGCCGGTTCCAGACCGGTTCGAGCAGGGTGTTGGAGAACCGGAACACGAGCAGGGCCTCGACGCTCTCCTTGCCGAGGTAGTGGTCGATGCGGAAGATCCGTTCCTCGGGGAACACCGAGTGGAGTGTCTCGTTGAGCTCGACGGCCGAACCGACGTCGCGGCCGAACGGCTTCTCGACGACGATCCGGCCGCGCTCGTTCAGACCGACCGACGCGAGCGACGTGGCGACCTGCGGGAACATCCCCGGTGGGATCGCCATGTAGAACACCGCCTGCGACGAGTCGTGCGAGTCGAGCGCGTCGCGGAGCCCCTCCCACGTGGCGCGATCGGCGTAGTCGCCACCGATCAGGTGGAGACGGGCCATCACCCGATCGACCACCGCCGGGTCGGGATCGGTCACGGCGTCCTCGATCGACGAGCGGGCCTGGGCGCAGAACCGGTCGTCGGTCCAGTCGCTGCGGGCGACGCCGATCACCGGGACGTCGAGCTCGCCGTGCCGGGTGAGCTGGTACAGCGCCGGGAACAGCTTGCGGCGGGCGAGGTCGCCGGTCGCGCCGAACAGCACGAGCGCGTCGGCCGCCGGCTGGTCGACTCGCGGGTCGGCCGGGAGCCGGCTCACGACCGGTGACCCGGCTCGTCTGCTTCGTCCGGTTCGTCCGGCTCGAGATGGCCGCCGAAGCCCGCGCGCATCGCCGACAGCAGCTTGTCGGCCACGTCGGAGCGACCACGCGACGAGAAGCGTTGGAACAGCGATGCCGACAGCACCGGGACCGGGACGCCGACATCGACCGCCGCTCGGACCGTCCAGCGGCCCTCGCCGGAGTCGCCGACCACGCCGCCGAACCCGTCGAGCTCGGGGTCGGCGTGGAGTGCCTGGGCGGTCAGGTCGAGGAGCCAGCTGCTGATCACGCTGCCCCGTCGCCACACCTCGCACAGGTCGGCGAGGTCGAAGTCGAACCGGTAGTAGCGCGGGTCCGCGAGGGCGGCGGTCTCGGGGTCGGCGGCCGCGGCGTGGTGGCCCGCGCCCGCCTTGGCCACGATGTTGAGTCCCTCGGCGAACGCGGCCATCATCCCGTACTCGATCCCGTTGTGCACCATCTTGGCGAAGTGCCCGGCGCCCGACGGACCACAGTGCAGCCAACCCCGCTCCGCGGGATCCGGCTCACCCGATCGCCCGGGTGTGCGGTCGGCGGCGTCGACGCCCGGCGCCAGGGAGTCGAACACGGGCGTCATCCGATCGGTCGCACCGGTGTCGCCGCCGACCATCAGGCAGTACCCGCGCTCCCGCCCGTGCACGCCGCCGCTCGTGCCGACGTCGAGCAGGTGGATGCCGTGCGCATCGAGCAACCGCTCCGCACGGTCGAGGGAGTCCCGGTACGACGAGTTCCCCCCGTCGATGACCACGTCGTCGGCGTCGAGCAGGGGCGCGAGGCGGTCGAGGGTCTGCCCGACGTACGCAGCCGGGACCATCACCCAGATGTGGCGCGGAGCGGTCAGCAGGCCGACCAGCTCCTCCAGGCCGCGGGCGCCGCGGGCGCCGTCGTCCTCGGCGGCGACGATCGCCAGCTCGTCGAGGTCGTGGACGACGCAGGCGTGCCCGTCGTCGAGGAGCCGTCGGACCATGTTGGCCCCCATCCGGCCGAGACCGATCATCCCGAGTTGCACGCCGTGAGCCTGCCACGTGTGCGGTACGTTCGGCCACGTGCCCGACGAACCTCCCGGCCGTCCCGTGACGAGTGGTCGCGAGCGCGACCGGGACCGGGACCGGGACCTGGATCGGGACCTGGATCGGGACGTCGCGGGAGCGGCCGACGCCCATCAGCGGCTGCTCGCCACGCTCGACGCGTGGGTCGAACGGGGTGCGCCGGCCCCGGGCGCCGCGTCACTCCTGCCGGGCTGGACGCTCGGTCACGTCCTGAGTCACCTCGCCCGCAACGCCGAAGGGCACGAGCGCATGCTCGCCGGACTCGAGCAGTACGAGGGTGGTGCCGCCGGCCGGGCGGCCGACATCGACGCCGGCGCCGGTCGGGACGCCGAGGCGCTCGTCGCCGACGTGCGCCGGACGATCTGGTCGCTGGAGGCCGCGTGGGCCGCGCACGCCGACTGGGACGCGACCGCACCTCGACTGGCCGGGACGGTCGTGGCACGCGAGCTGCCGTTCCTGCGCTGGCGCGAGACCGAGGTGCACCACGTCGATCTCGGGTTCGGCGTGACGTTCGCCGACGTGTCGCCGGAGTACCTCCGGCTCGAGCTGCGCCGGATGGAGATGCTGTGGCGCGCCCGGCGGCCGATGGGGATGACGCCGCTGCCCGAGGCGGCCCTCGCCCGACCGCCGCACGAACGCCTCGCGTGGCTCCTCGGTCGCGCGAGCATCGAGGGGCTCGA
>SKSP01000528.1 GCA_007122945.1 Ilumatobacteraceae bacterium
CCAGCCCCGTCGTCAGGAGCGCGCGCCTGGCGGTGGCCGGATCGTCGGCTGACCCCCCTGCGCCGTCGGGTACATCGTTGCGACCCGTCGCTCCGGTCATGGCGGCCTCCGTCTCGTAGATCGGGGGTGGTGGTGTCCGGACGCGAGACTAGGGGACGTGGACGAACGCACGGTGATGGCAGGCATCGAGGTACTCGTGGGCGACCTCGACCGAGCGATCGCGCTCTGGGTCGACGTGCTGGGGTTCGAGCTCGTCGACAGCGGGCCGGCGTCGCACATCGAGGGGCGCTTCGCCGTGGTCACCGACGGCCGGCTGGCGGTCACGTTGCTCGAACCGGCCGATGCCGGGCCCGGCACCGTGCTCGCCGATCGGACGCCGCGGCTGTCGCAGATCGTGCTGACCGATCCGGCGCCCGACGCACCCGCCGGGCGGGCCGTCGAGGCGGGTCTCTCCGTCGTGCCGACCGCCGACGGCTTCTTCCTCGCACCCGAGGTGGTCGCCGGCGCGCTCGGGCCCGAGGTGGCGGTCGTCGTCACAGGCCGCCCATGAGCGAAGGGGGTGTGCGCCGGCCGTCGTCAGGTCGGCCGATGCCGGTTCGTGGCTCCGATGTGGTGCCGCACCTGCCCCCGGTGCCCGACGAGCTGCTCGCCGACCACGAACGCGCCCACGAACAGCTCGCCGCCGCGATCGGCGAGGCCGGCCGACGCGATCCCGCCGCCGTCGCCGTGTTCACCCACCTCGCGCGGCGGATCGTGATCGAGTCGCTCGCCCACCTCCACCCGGTGCTCGCCGACCCGTCGTCACCACTGCTGGTCCCACCGCCGCGTTCGAACCTGACGCCGCTGTTGTTGCGACGCCGCCACGGCGCGGCTGAAGCTTTCCGGCACGTGGACGTCCGCGTGGCGATGGTGCGGCACGGCCACGTCGCGCACCCCTTGGAGCGCAGCACGCCCGAGGTGCTGAACGCGCTCGTGCAGTCCGGCCCGGGCACGGGCATCGCCGACGACGTCGAGACCAACCCCGGCCTCGTGCGCGCGACCCCCACGAACTGGAAGCCCGAGGCGAACCCGATCGAGCACCCACCGCCCGAGCACTGCCGGCCTCTCCTCGAATCGGCGGTCGACCTCGTCGCTCACGCGCCGTCACCGGCCGTGGTGCGCGCCGGCTGGTTGGCGTTCACGATCAACACGATCCACCCGTTCGTCGACGGCAACGGTCGGACGGCGCGAGCGTGCGCGCTGGCCGTCGCCGCATCGGGCGTCTCGACCGCGATGGAGTGGGGAGTGCTCGAGCAGTGGAACCTGGCACGTGACGAGTACGTGGATGCTCTCCGAGCCGGCCAGCGTGCACCGGTCTACGCCGCCGAGGACGTCGACGCGCTGCCGTTCATCACCCACACGGTCCGCAGCTCGGCCCGCGGCGCTCGGGTGAGCCTGGCTCGGTTGGAAGCCGTGTCGTCGCTGGTGGCTGCGCTCCGGCGCGCCGGGCTCGACACCCCGTCGACGGTCGCGGCGGGGGTGGTGCTGGCCGACCGGTTCCTCCCGCTGGCCGCTGTCGGTCGCGCCGTCGCGCCGTTCGTCGACGAGGGCGCGCCCGACGCGTCGGCTGCCGATGGTGACGAGGTCGCGATTCGCCTCGCCGGCAACGGGGTACTCGCGTGGATCGACACCCCGGCGGGGAGCGACCCGGGTACGCCCCGGCGCAGTCTGGCGGCCGGTCCCGCGCTGGCGGCGCTGGCCGCTCCCTACGTTGCCGCCCGAGGGGTCGACGGGCGTTGATCAGGTCAACGGGGCGACGAGGTCGATCGCCGGGACGTCGGGCGACGGATCGGGCACGAGCCGCTCGGCGGACTCGCGGTCGCGGCGCACGTCGGTGAGCACGAGGTCGACCACCCGCGCGGTGGGTGCATCGAGGCGTTCGTCCAGCCGTTCCCGGTGCTCGGCGAGCACCTGCTCCAGCTGCGGCAGCACCTGATCGGCGAGGAACGTGAGGCGCGCCGTGTCGTCGGGGAGGGCGGCGAGCGCGGTCGCGACCGGGTCGAGGCGGGCGCGCGCCGATGCGGTGGCAGCGTCGAGGTCGGCGTCGGGTGCGGTCGGGTGCCGGGCCGCCCACAGCTCGGCGTGCCAGGCCTGGTGCTGCGACCACGCGGCGTAGAACGGGCGGGCCGACGGCGACGTGTGGTCGGCCTCGGCCGTGGCCCATCTCCCGAGTGCCTCGAACAGCACGTGGTGGAGCGCTCGATACGCCGCCGCCCGGCGGCCCAGGCCCTCGATGGTGGTGACGGACGGGTCCGGCATCTCGGGCGACCCTATCGGCGGTTCGGGTACTGTCGCTCGGGTCGGCCGATGGCGGCGACCGACCCTCGGCCGTCGTGAGACGTTCGGTCGCGGGAGGTCGTCATGGTCGTCGTGGAAGCGCTCCGGATCCGTCGGACGGGTTGGGTGGTCGTCGGGATGGTGATGGCGCTCGTCGCCGTCTCGGCACTGGCGTGGTCGTCGGGGGCGTGGCGAGCGTCGGCGTCCGACGCGGCGGAGTCGACGCTGGTGCCGGTCACCCCGACCCGCGTGCTCGACACGCGCATCGGGCTCGGCCTGGAGGGACCGTTCGGGTCGGGGAGCCCGCGTGAGCTGCGCGTGACGGGCGAGATCGCCACCGCCGACGGCGTCGCCGTGGTCGTGCCCGACGGGGCGACCGGTGTCGTGCTCAACGTGACGGTGGTCCAGCCGACGGCGGCCGGGTTCGTGTCGGTGCGCCCGGCCGGGACGCCCGGATCACCGACCACGTCGAACCTGAACTTCGAGGCCGGGGTGATCACGCCGAACGCCGTGTCGGTGCAGTTGCCGACGGC
>SKSP01000234.1 GCA_007122945.1 Ilumatobacteraceae bacterium
CGCCATCGTGTTCGCCATCGTCGCGCGTCGCCTGACATCCTGTGCGAGTGCCCCGATTCGAACCGTTCCGTGCCCTCCGCTACGCACCCTCCGCCGGCTCCCTCGACGAGCTCGTCGCGCCCCCCTACGACGTGCTCTCCGAGGCGGACGTCGACGAACTCGCCGCTCGCGACCCTCGCAACATCGTCCACGTCGACGTACCGCGCGAGCGCGACGGCGCCGGACGTTACGAGGCCGCGGCCGCCGTGCTGCGATCGTGGGTCGACGCCGGCGTGATGGTGCGCGACGACACGGAGTCGTTCACGTTGTACCGGATGCGGTTCACCGACGCGACCGGCACGGACCGCGACGTGGTCGGCGTGCTCGGCGGGCTCGAGGTGGTCGACGAGGGCGCCGGCGGCGTGCTCCCCCACGAGCGCACCACCCCGAAGGCGTCCACCGACCGGCTCGATCTCACGCGGGCGACGCAGGCGAACCTGTCGCCGGTGTGGGGCCTGTCGCTCGCGAGCGGGCTCACGAGGCTCCTCACCGAACCCGGCGAACCGTTGGGTTCGGTGACCGTCGACGGCGTCGAGCACGTCGTCGAACGGGTGACCGATGCCGCCCGGCTCCGCGCGATCACCGACGCGATCGGCTCCGACGACGTGCTGATCGCCGACGGCCACCACCGGTACGGCATCTCGCGGACGTATCGCGACGAGGTGCGGGCCGAGCGCGGCTCCGCCGACGGTCCGGCCGAGCTGACGCTCACCTTCGTGAGCGAGCTGGTGGCCGACCAGCTCAGCGTCGAGGCGATCCACCGTCTCTACCGCGGCGCCTCGTTCCAGGAGCTCCGCGACGCGCTCGCCGACCCGTTCGACCTCGAACCGGCGGGCCGGCCCGACCGGGACACGTTGGCGGAGATGTCGGCGCGCGGTGTCCTCTGCCTGGTCGGCCCGGACGGGTCGGGGACGTGGCTCACGCCGCGCGACGGGGTCTTCGGCGGAGTCCGTGCGCTCGACGGCGCGTGGCTGGAACACGTGATGTCGGCGGTCCCGTTCGCGGAGCGGCTCGAGGTGACCTACCAGCACGGTCTGGAGGAGGTCGTGGACGCGGTCACCAGCGGCGATGCCATCGCCGGGGTGCTGATCCGCCCGGTGAGTGTCGCCGAGATCGAACGCACCGCTCGCGAGGGTGTGTTGATGCCGCCGAAGTCGACGTTCTTCACGCCGAAGCTGCGGACCGGCTTCGTCGTACGGCCGTTGACGCCGTGACCGCGCGATGCCGGCTCAGCCGAGCGTGCCGATGTTGTCGAGCTCCTCGAAGGCCTGCCGCAAGCGGTGGACGAACGAGGTCTCGCCGGCGCGCAGCCACTGCCGCGGGTCGTAGACCTTCTTGTTCGGCTTGTCCTCGCCCTCGGGGTTGCCGATCTGGCCCTGCAGGTAGTCGTGCTTGTCGGCCTCGTAGCGACGGATGCCGTCCCAGAACGCCCACTGGAGGTCGGTGTCGATGTTCATCTTGATCACGCCGTAGCTGATCGCCTCGGCGATCTCGGCCGGCGAGGAACCCGAGCCGCCGTGGAACACGAAGTCGAGGGGCTTGTCACCGAGACCGAACTCGGCGCTGACGTGGGCTTGGCTGTCGCGCAGGATCGTCGGCTTCAGCTTGACGTTGCCGGGCTTGTAGACGCCGTGCACGTTGCCGAAGGCCGCCGCGATCGTGAACCGGTCGCTCACCTGCGACAGCTCGGAGTACACGTAGGCGACCTCCTCGGGCTTGGTGTACAGGTCGCTCTCGTCGGCGTCGGAGTTGTCGACGCCGTCCTCCTCGCCACCGGTGATGCCGAGCTCGACCTCGAGGGTCATGCCGATCGCCGCCATGCGCTGCAAGTACTGCTTGCAGATCGCCACGTTCTCCTCGAGCGGCTCCTCGGACAGATCGAGCATGTGCGAGCTGAACAGCGGCTTGCCGGTCGACTCGTAGTGCTTCTCCCCCTCGTCGAGGAGGCCGTCGACCCAGCCGAGCAGCTTCTTCGCGCAGTGGTCGGTGTGCAGGATCACGCGGGCGCCGTACGCCTCGGCGACTCGGTTGACGTGGTCGGCCCCGGCCAACGAGCCGAGGATCGACGCCCGGTGATCGTCGTTGGGGATCGACTTGCCGGCGACGAACGCGCCGCCACTGTGGGAGAACTGGATGATGACGGGTGAGTTCACCGCCGCGGCGGTCTCCATCACCGCGTTCATGCTGTTCGTACCGATCACGTTGGCGGCCGGCAGCGCGAACCCCTCCGCCTTGGCGAGGGCGAACATCTCCTTGACCTCCTGACCGGTGATGACGCCGGGCGCGAAGTCGTTACGGATGTCGCTCATGGGGGCGATCGTAGCCTCACGTCGGCGGGTCGCACTCGGCGGCGAGGGTGGCGAGCACCCGGGCGCGAACCCGCGCGACGCCCCGGGCGCGCCGCGCCGGCACGACCGTGTCGGCGACGACCTCGGTCCGGCTCTGGGTGACCCCACCGGCTCGGAACCAGCGCCGGCGAACGTGGCCGACGACGACCACCTCGGTGTCGACCGGCGTGTCGGGGTCGAGACCCGATCGGGCGGGCGGGTCGAACCACGCCACCGGGACCGAGCAGGCCGCCGCCGGAGCGCCGACCGCGGCGCCGGACCCGACGGCGGGTGTCGTCACCTCGAGCTGGACGAGCGTGCTGCCCGACGGGAGCGAACGCACCTTGGGAACGCTCGACAGGTGGCCGTGCAGGACGACGAGATTGACGGGCGGATCGTTGACGGGCATGACGCCTCCTCACGTTGCATGTCAGGAGGGGGAGGCCGGATCCCACCGACCCTACGCCCGGGGTGTCACACCC
>SKSP01000547.1 GCA_007122945.1 Ilumatobacteraceae bacterium
GAGGAACAGCAGCATCGCCGTCACCTCGGCCGGCTCGCCGATCCGGGCGATCGGTTGCGCCGCAGCGATGTCCTCGCTGAGCTCGGCGATCATCGGGGTCCGGATGGGGCCGGGGTGGATCAGGTTGACGCGGATGCCCTCGGGCCCCAACTCGAGCGCCGCCGTCTTCGTCAACCCGCGGATGCCCCACTTGCTGGCGACGTAGGCGCCCAGGTTCCCGTAGCCCTGTATGCCGGCCGTGGACGACACGTTGACGATCGATCCTCCGCCGGCCCGTCTGATCGACGGGACGACCGTGTGCATCCCGAGCCAGACGCCGGTCAGGTTGATGTCGATCGTTCGCTGCCAGTCCGCGAGGGACAGGTCCTCGATCGAGCCGAACATGACGATGCCGGCGTTGTTCACGAGGTGCTGTACCGGGCCGAAGGACGATTCAGCGAACGCGACCGCGTCGCGCCACTGCTGCTCGTCGGTGACGTCGAGCCGGGTGTAGACGACGGCGTCGCCGAGCTCGTCGGCGAGGGCGCGTCCCTCGTCGTCGAGCACGTCGGTCGCCACGACCTTCGCCCCGTGGGCGACGAGCCCGCGGACGTGCTCCGCGCCCATCCCGCGGGCCGCGCCCGTGACGAGGACCACCTGTCCCTCGATCGAGTTCTGCATGTCCATGCCTCCGGTTTCCGGCCGGTGTTCCGGCCCTGGTCCGATCATCGCAGGCGTCGCCGCCGGGAGGAACGGACCTTGGTCCCGAATCCCTCGGTCACGTGGCACGATGGCCCGGTGCTCATCGTCGACGGAGCGAACGTGGTCGGATCTCGTCCCGACGGCTGGTGGCGCGATCGTGCCGGCGCGGCGCGACGCCTGTACGACCGGCTCGTGAGCGCCGTCGAGGTCGGCTCGCTCGCCGGACCCGTGGTCCTGGTGTTGGAAGGTGCCGCCCGGCGCGGCCTCGCGCCCGGCGAGCACGACGAACCAGTCGAGGTCGTGCACGCCCCGGCCGACGGCGACGACACGATCGTCGGCCTCATCGAGCAGCGAACGGCCACCGAGCAGCTCACGGTCGTCACCGCCGATCGGGAACTGCGGCGGCGAGTGATCTCGCTGGGCGCCGACGTCATCGGACCCGGACACCTGCTCGACATCCTCGACCGGGGGGAAGAGTGCCGGTGACGTGGAGCTACTGGGAGAAGGCGGACACGAAAGGGCCGGGAAGTCCGCCGTTGATCGGCTCGCACCCATTCCTCGGCCGGCCGCCCCGGCGGCCGGATCCCGCGATGGCCCACCCAACAGGTGGACCCCTCCGCAACTTCCACCACCTCCCGGGACACTCACCGTTGAAGTGTTGTGGCGTCGACCCGAGGTCGATAGACAGGTGGTCGAGCGGGTTCAGCAACGTCGCGTCACCCCTTCTGACGGCGCCTCATCCCCGGGTCCCCGCCCACCCGGTGCGGGTGAGGCGTCGTCGCGGTGGAAGAGACCTTCCACCGCGGCGGACGTGCGGAGGTTCCGCACGTCTACATGGGTGCAACGGGGTCCGCCATCGAGGCAGGCGAGCGGGATAACGTTTGGGCAGGCGTCGCCTCGGCCCCGGTGTCCGCCCACCGGCGCGGCCGAGGCGACGCCACCGCTCAAGCCATGTGCTCCGGATGACGATGAAGAACCCGCCAGCCGTCACACGGCGGAACCCGCGAGCGGCGGAACAGCCCGCGGGTGGTGGCGGCTGGCACCGGTCGATCGGGGAGCTCCGCGCAGGCGGGCGTCACTGCGCCTGGCGCTCGGAGGCCTGTATCGCGCACGAGACGGCGATGACTTGGAGCGGGCGACGGGAATCGAACCCGCATCATCAGCTTGGAAGGCTGAGGTTCTGGCCGTTGAACTACACCCGCGGGCGCCGTCAGGTTATCGGGTCGCCGCAGCGGGGGGCGGGAGCCACAATCGGCGGGCGATCTCGGCCCACAGCTCGTCGAAGGCGGCCGTCGCCGGGTGGCGCGGTGCGTACGCGGCGAGGGGGGCGCGCTCGACGCCGATCCGTTCGACGACGCTTGCCGTCGGCACCGGTGTCGGCAGGAGCGCCGGGACGTGCTCGATCAGCTCGGCGACGACGGCGTGGTGCAACGACCGCCGGCGGTCGAGCATCGACACGAACGGCCACACCGCCGGCATCCGCGGGTGACCCGACCCGTCGCCGCCCGGGAGCCGACCGACCAGCTCGTCCAACAGGTCGGTCAGTTGGGTGAGCGTTCGCCGGGACAACGTGGACGGCACCGTGGGGACGACGAGGACGTCGGTGGCGGCGAACACGCTCTCGGTCGCGAGGGTGACCCCCGGCGGGCAGTCGAGCACGACCAGGTCGTAGCGCTCGCGGAGCGGCTCGAGCAGGCGGTGGATGCGGCGGGTCGGCTTCTTGGTGCGATCGAGATGCAGGTCGAGGTGCCGCAGCGTGACGTCGGCCGGCACGAGGTCGATGCCGGTGCGATCGGTGGCCCGCACGTGTCGCTCGAGCCCGTCCGATCCGCGCACGAGGTCGCGCACGCCCCCGGCCACGTGTGGGCGGATCCGGAAGCAGTAGGTGGCGGCGCCCTGCGCGTCGAGGTCCCAGAGCAGGACGCGGGTGCCGCTCCTCGCAGCCGCGTCGGCGAGGTTGACGGCAGCGGTCGTCTTCCCGACCCCGCCCTTGATGCTGTACAGCGCGATCGTCCTCATCGGCGCAGCTTCCCGAGCACCTTCGACAGCGCCGCCTCGGTCCGGTCGCTGTCGTACTCGTCGAACGTGTCGGCGAAGCGGGCCCGGGCGTCCGTGCAGCGACGCTCCTGGAGCTCGACCAGTCGACCGATCGCCACCAGCGTCTCCGCCTCCACACCCGAGGCGTGGAGCTCACGGGCGATGCTGGCGAGCTGGGCGGCGTGGACGCCGGCGTCCTGGTGCTCACCCAGGACGTCCTGCAGCCGCTTGAGGCGCGTGACGAACCGTTTGCGCGGTGCGGCGGGGAGGATCGACGCGAAGCACTCGAACAGGTAGCGCAGCTTCTTGGCGTCCTTGCGCAGCTCGTGCAGGGCCGCCGCCGGCGACCCGTCGTCGATCGCCCGGCCGTCGCGCAACAGGCGGCGTTGGGTCCGCTCGATGCGGTCGGCCACCACCTCGCCGAGCGGGTCGTCGGCCTGCGTGCCGCCATCCACGTCGGGCTCGTCCAGCCAGGCCCGCCACCGGTCGAGCAGCTCCGCGCACGACGTGCCGGAGAGCTCGGCCGCGAGGACGTCGTGGGCCTCGGCGCGGCGGCGCACGAGCAGGTCGCGCACCGGGTCGAGCGCCGCCGCGGTCTCGGCGTCGAACGTCGAGACGAGGTCGTCCCACTCCAGCACCTGGACGTCGAGATCGCGCGCCGGGCTCGTGATCGTGCCGAGCTCCTGGAACTCGGAGCGCGCCCGGTCGCGGACGGTGCCGGGGAGGACGTGGCGGGCGTGACCGAGGATCGAGCGGGTCCGCCGCACGGCCACCCGGAGGTCGTGGAGGAACTCGGGGTCGAGGTCGTCGATCGTGCCCGGGCGGTTGGCGTCGATCGTGGCGGCGAGGTCGTCGAGCACCGCTCGGAAGCCCGACAGCGCCGACTGGCGACGGTCGAGCTCCGCGCCGGGAGTCCCGGAGATGCCCCGCAGGTCGACGTCGAGCAGTGCGGCGAGGGCGACAGGCAGTTCGCCGTCGACGCGGCGCGTCCCGTGGCGGCCGAGAGCGTCGCGAACTCGAGCAGCGTCGGCCGCGTACCCGACCAGCGCGTGCACCACGAAGAACACGGCACCGTCGGCCGCGTCGTCGTGCTCGGCGTCCCCGTCGTCGTCCCGGTCCCCGGCGACGTCGACGGCGACGTCGACGTGCACGTCGACGCGCACACGCTCCTTGCCCTCGTCGTCGACGACGGCGAGGCGCCGGCGGCGGGATCGCACCTCCAGCACGGGGAGGAGCACCCGGACGTCGAGCAGCCGGCCGATGCGCTCCGGCAACGGCCCGACCGGCAGGTCGGCCGCCGTGCGCGGCCGAGCGTCCACCGCCAGCCGGACCGGAACGGCACCGTCGCCGGCGACCAGCAGCTCGGTGGTACCGGCGCCGGTCTCTTCGACGATCGCCAGCAACCCCGCGGCGTGGAGGCGACCGTCGAAGGTGTCGAGCAGCACGGTGGTCACCGGCGCGGCGGCGTTGCGCTCGACCAGGCCGTCCATCGACGCCTCCGGCTCGAGGTGGTGCGACCCGACGAACGTGACGACGGTGGCGGACATCCCACCGGGGACCGTATCTCGCGAGACTGGCCCTCGTGACCGTGGAGATCGAGCGCAAGTTCCTCGTCGACGACCCGCCCGCCGGACCTGATCGCGGGCCGGGTGAGACGATTCGACAGGGCTACCTCGCGGAGGAGGGCGACGTCGCCGTCCGGATCCGCATCACCGACCGCGTCGCGACCCTCACCGTCAAGGCCGGCCGAGGGATCCAGCGCGCCGAGATCGAGCGCCCGCTGGCCGCCGACGAGGCCGACGCGCTGTGGTCACACACGTCGGGGCGCCGGATCGACAAGGTGCGACACCGGATCGCCCTCGACGACGGGTCGATCGCCGAGCTCGACGTGTACGCCGGCGGACTCGACGGCCTGCACACCGTCGAGGTGGAGTTCGACTCGGCCGAACGCGCCGCGGCGTTCCGGCCACCATCGTGGTTCGGCACCGAGCTGACGGACGTACCGGGTTGGACGAACGCCGAGCTCGCCCGGATGGGTCGCCCGGCGCGTCCCTGACGAACGCAGCCCGGACCGCGTCAGGTGATCGACTCGACCGCAGCTGCGCCGTCGTCCATCGCGGCGTGCGCCTGACGGAAGTCGAACTCGTAGTTGAAGTCGTCGAGCTCGAACTGCCGGGCACCGCGGATGTCGAGGTTGTGCACCACCAGCAGCTCCTCGTGGAAGTGCGACGCCTGCACCAGCCGGATGCCCGACGGCGCCCACACACCCGACCCGCCCCAGAACGCGACACCCGTGATCCCGTGCTGGCCGACGGCGTTGCAGGCGATCGTCCAGAGCTGGTTCTGCGCCGAGGCCGCCGACAAGACGGTGTCCCACAGCTCGCCGTAGTACAGGTCGGTCCGCACGTTCATGCCCGGGTAGTCGCGGCTGGAGGCGGCGCGCCACGAGGCGAGCTGGACGATGGCGTCGACGCCGTCCTCGAACGCGTACTGCCGGAGCAGTTCCGTGAAGAGGTAGTCGTAGCAGGTCGTGAAGCCGAGGCGACCCGACATCGCCTCGGTCGAGAGCACGAGGCGATCGCGCGTGCCGGGGTCCGTGTAGTGCTTCTCGATGCCGGGGAGGAAGACCTTGTCGTAGGAGTGCTCGGGTGCGAGTGGGTCCTCCACCATCGGCGAGACGATGATCGTGCGGTTGCGGTACCGGGAACCGTCGCCCGCGGTCAGGTTGTTCAGGACGATCGCCTTCAGCTCGCCGGTGCACATCGGCCGCAGCACGTCGTCGATCCAGTCCACGTGTCGTTCGGTGAGCGCCGCGTCCATGTACGCCCGGCACGCCGGCTCGTCGTCCCAGAAGTACCCCGACAGCGCGAACTCGGGGAAGAACGCGACGTTCACGCCGAGGTCGCGGAAGATCCCGACGGCCCGCTCGATCTTGTCCTTGTTCGCCTCGATCCCGGGCACGACGGCGTGGATGTTCGCCAACCCGATGCTCGGCAACGCATCGTCGTCGCTGTAGCGCCGCTCGACGACCTGGAACCCGTCGACCACGGGCACGGCTCCCTGGGCAGCACCTCGGGCCAGCGGCCGGTCGGAGGTCACGGAGGTCACGGAGGTCGCGGCGGTCACGGCGCGATACTGGTCCACCACGATCGGTCCGTCGAACCGCTCCGACACGGCGAGCCCACCTATCCTCGCCGGCATGGCAGGGGACGAGCTCGTCGTGGTCGGTGCCGTCAACGTCGACCTCGTGGTCGCGGCACCCCGGCTGCCCGGTCCCGGCGAGACGGTGGTCGGCCCGGGCGTCGAGCGCCACGGCGGCGGCAAGGGCGCCAACGCCGCGGTCGCGGCGGCGCGCACCGGCGCACGCGTCCACCTCGTCGCCGCGGTCGGCGACGACGACACCGGCTCAGGAGCGATCGCCGAACTCCGCGACGACGGCGTCGGGACCGAGTACGTCGCCCGACTCGCCGACACGCCGACGGGGATCGCGCTGATCGTCGTCGACCCCGCCGGCGAGAACCAGATCGCCGTCGGCGCCGGCGCGAACGCCGCCCTCACCGCCGACCACGTCCGCACCGCACTCGACGACCTCCTCGGTTCGGCGGGATGCGTCCTCGTCAGCACCGAGATCCCCGACGAGGCGATCGAAGCCGCCGTCCGGGCCGCCACCGGGGCCGGCCTGCCGTGCGTGCTCAACCCGGCGCCGGTCGTCCCGGCCGTCGAGCGACTGGTCGAGGTCGGCCCGATCCTCACCCCGAACCGGACCGAGCTGATCGATCTCTGCGGCGGTCCCGCGACCGACACGTCGCTCGCTGCGAGACAGCTCGGCGAACGATCGGGCGCAGCGGTGATCGTCACGCTCGGCGCCGACGGCGCGCTCGTCGTCCCGGCCGACGGTGAGCCCACGGTCGTCCCGGCCCGACCGGCCGAGGTCCGCGACACGACCGGGGCGGGCGACACGTTCAACGGTGTGCTCGCCGCGGCACTCGCGGCCGGCCGCCCGCTCGCCGAGGCGGTCGACGACGCCATGGTCGCCGCGGCCCTGTCGGTCGAAGCCGTCGGCGCCCGCGCTGGGATGCCCGACGCGGTCGCCATCGCGGCCGCCCGCGGCTGACGCGCCGGTCCTCGCGGGGTTCGTGTCGGCCCATCCGACGTCGGCAGCGAGATGTGCCGACGAGAACCGGATCCGTGGGGGTGGCTACCCTGGTTCCCCCATGACGGGAGGTCGGTCGCCCCGACGGACACTGGGCGACGCGCTGGACGAGACCCGACGGCGAACGTTCGTCGGTCGCGCCGCCGAGCGGGAGCTCGTCCGCACCGCGTTCGCCGCCGACGACGCCCCGTACGCCGTCGTGTGGCTCACGGGGCCCGGAGGCATCGGCAAGTCGTCCCTGCTCGACGTGCTCCGCGACGACGCGATCGCGTCCGGCGCGCGCGTGGCCGAGATCGACGGACGCCACGTTCCACCGGCCCCGGCGGCGATCGAGCGGTGCCTGGTCGACGTCCTCGACGATGCCGAGCCCGCGGATGGCGACCGCATCGTGTTGCTCGTCGACGCCTACGAGCGGCTCGGCCAGCTCGACGAGTGGTTCCGGGAGGTCTTCTTGCCGGGCCTCCCGGCGTCGACGGTGGTGGTCATCGCCGGACGCCACCCGCCCGCGCCCCGGTGGCGGGCCGACCCGGCGTGGCGTGACACGTCCCGGGAGATCGCACTGCGCAACCTCTCACCCGACGAGGCACACGACTTCCTCGAGCGGAGCGGCGTCGACGCCGGCGTCCGCGACCGCCTCCTGGAGCTGAGCCACGGCCACCCCCTCGGACTGTCCCTCCTCGCCGACGTGGTCGAACGCGGCGGGGAGATCCCCGATCTCGCGGCGTCACCGAATCTGGTGGAGCACCTGCTGGGACGATTCGTGGACGTCACGCCGTCCGTCGAACACCGACGGGCGCTGGAGGTCTGCGCGCTCGCCCGCGTCACCGACGAGGCGCTGCTGCGCGCCGTCATCGGGCGCGCCGACGCCGACACCATCGACGACACCGACGCCGCCGACGTTCACGCGACGTTCGAGTGGCTGCGTTCGCTGTCGTTCGTCGGACGTGGTCGCGACGGCGTCGTCCCGCACGATCTCGCTCGCGACGTACTCGACGCCGACCTCCGCTGGCGCGACCCCGCGGAGTACGCCCGCGTCTTCCGCGCCGTTCGCCGCCACGTCCACGGACGGCTCCGGGCCGCCGCTGGATCCGAGCGCCGCGCCGCGGCGTTCGACCTCAAGTTCTTGTTCCGGAACCTGCCGAGCGTCCTCTCGCCGGTCGACTGGGAGACCTGGGGTGCGATCCACCCGGAGCCCGCCCGGCCAGACGACCACGTCTCCATCGTCGAGCTGATCGAGCACGCGGAGGGACACGCATCGGCAGCGATCGCACGACGGTGGCTGGCGGCACAACCCGACGGGTTCCACGTGGTGCGCCGGGACGACGGCACACCACGTGGTGTGGTGGGACTGATCGACCTCTGCGCAGCCGACGCTGCCGATCTCGCCGCCGACCCCGGGGCCCGGGCGGCCTGGTCCGACGCCCGGCGTTCGGCGCCACCCCGCTCGGGCGAGACCATCACCCAGGCGCGTTTCATCGTCGATCGCGACGAGTACCAGGCGCCGTCCCCGACCATCAACGCGACACCGGTCGTCACCCTCCTCCACTATCTCGACACCCCCCATCTCGCGCGGGACTACCTGACGCTCCACGACCCCGACCAGTGGGACCCGTTCTTCGAGCTGGCGGACTTCCCGCGCGTGCAGGACGCCGATTTCGAGGTCGAGGGCCGCCGGTACGGCCTGTTCTGCCACGACTTCCGGTGGACCCCGGTGGACGCCCTGATCGAGTTGTGGACCGAACGGGCACTCGCCCAGGACCCGACGTTGCGTCCCGTCGCTGCGGCGACCCTCGTCCTCTCACGATCCGACTTCGCCGACGCGGTGAAACAGGGACTGCGCGACCTGCATCGACCCGAGGCGCTCGCCGCGAACCCGCTGACGCGGACGCGCCTCGTGTCCGACTCCGGTCCCGGCGAGCAGGCCGCCGCCCTCGCCGGCCTGCTCCGAGATGCCGTGACGTCCCTCGGCGACGACCCCCGGGAGACCAAGTTCCACCGGGCGGTGGATCGCACCTATGTCCGCGCGGCCACCACGCAGGAGGCTGCAGCCGAGATCCTGGACCTCCCGTTCAGCACCTACCGGCGCCACCTCGCGCGCGGCGTCGAGCGCGTGGTGGACCGACTGTGGGAGCGGGAGCTGTACGGCCGGTCCTGCTGAGCGAAGTGAGCAGTTCTCGGACTGGAGAATGAACACCTGATCGCCCGACGCTCGTCGCGGGACATCCACGACGAACGGAGAACGACGATGGACACCACGCCGAGCCCGACCGGAGCGACGGGCACGTTGGCACACCCGGACCACGCCGATGGACGACACGCCGTGGTGCTCGGGGGCAGCATCGCCGGACTTCTCGCCGCGCGAGTGCTCGCCGGACGCGGCGACCGGGTCACCATCGTCGATCGCGACGAGATCGGTCCGGACATCCGACCTCGCCGAGGCGCCCCACAGGGGCACCACGTGCACGCCATCCTGGCCGGTGGGCAACAGGCGCTGGAGGAGCTGTTCCCCGGCCTCACCGAGCAACTCGCCGCACGGGGCGCTCCCGTCGGCGACATGCTCGCCGACGCCCACGTCGTCTTCGGCGGCAACCGCCTGTGCCGGACGCGCAGCGGCCTGCCGCTCGTCGGAGCGAGCCGGCCACTGCTGGAGTCGACCGTACGGGAGCGCGTCCTCGCGATGGACGGCATCCACCTGGCGCCCCCGGCCGACGTCGTCGGCCTGCGGTCGACGACCCGAGGGATCGACGGTGTTCGCATCGTCCGTCGCTTGGCGGGGAGCACCGGAGAGGCGATCGACGCCGATCTGGTGGTGGATACCACGGGTCGCACGTCGCGTCTGCCGTCCTGGCTCGAGGAGCTCGGTGGAGCCGCTCCACCCGTCGAGGAGGTCCGGGTGGACATCGGATACGCGACCCGTCGCTACCGGGTCCCCCCGGACGTCGTCGGCGGTGCCCTCGCCGTCGTGATCGGCCCGACCCCCGAGCGACCACGCGGCGGCGTGCTCGCCCGGCTCGAGGACGACGTCTGGATGGCGACACTGTACGGCTACGCCGGCGACCACCCGCCGCTCGACCCCACCGGCTTCGAGGCGTTCGCCGCATCGCTGGAGCCGGCCGACCTCACCACCGCGCTCGCGGAGAGCACGCCGATCGACGAGGCCGTCCGCCACCGCTTCCCGGCCAACGTCCGCCGACGCTACGAGGACGTGCGCGACCTGCCCGGCGGACTGGTCGTGATGGGTGATGCGCTCAGCAGCTTCAACCCGGTCTACGGACAGGGCATGGCCGTCGCCGCGCTGCAAGCGGTCGCGCTCCGGCGTCGGCTCTCCGGCCGGGACCGGGTCGGGTCACGGACGATCGCGCGAGCGATGGCCCGGACGATCCGCGCTCCCTGGGAACTCGCGACGGGTGCCGACCTGACCATCCCGGGTGTGGTCGGCCGGCGTTCCCGCCGGCAACGGATGGCGGCGCGCTGGGCCGCTCGCGTCCAGACCGCGGGGACGGTCGATCCGGCCGTCGCTCGGGCGTTCGTCCATGTCACCGGTCTCGTCGATCGGCCCGAGGCGCTGATCCGTCCGTCGACCGTCCGCCGGGTGATGAGCGCAGCCTGATCGCCCCGGCCGGTGTTCGCAGCGCGATCAGGTCGGGTCGAACCAGAGGATCGAGGGGTCGCCGCCGCCGTAGTCGACGGTGAGCTCCTCACCAGCGACGATGTCGCGCACGGCCGAGTACTGCAGGGCATCGAAGCCGATCGCTTCGCCGGTCGCCTCGTCGACGTCGTCGGCGTCGAGTCGGTGGTACTCGCAGTTCGGTTCGAAGTCGTGGTTGAACAGCGAGCCGAGGCCGAGCGCGAACGCGGACGAGCCCTCGTCC
>SKSP01000438.1 GCA_007122945.1 Ilumatobacteraceae bacterium
CAGCCAGCGACTCTGTGTCACTCAGCTGCAGATCCGAACCCCACCTCACCCGCACCCCAGCGACTCTGAGTCGCCCAGCGCCGCCAGGACCGGCAGCCAGCGACTCTGTGTCACTCAGCTGCAGATCCGAACCCCACCCCACCGGCACCCCAGCGACTCTGTGTCGCCCAGCGCCGGCAGGACCGGCAGCCAGCGACTCTGTGTCACTCAGCTGCAGATCTGGGGCGGGTCTCGGCGGGGTGGGGCCAGTCGGATCGGCGCGGGCGGATCGGGAGCGGGCGGTGGGCCGGAGCGATCAGCCGCCGCTGGCGTCGGCGACCTTCTGCTTGCCGGCGGAGATCCACGGCATCATCGCCCGGAGCTCCGAACCGACCTCCTCGATCGGGTGCGCCTTGCCCTCGTCCTGGAGCCGCCGGTAGTTCTCGCGGCCCGACTCGCTCTCGTTCACCCACTCGTCCGCGAACTTGCCGGATCGGATCTCGTCGAGGATGCGCTTCATCTCCGCCCGCGTCTCGTCGGTGATGATCCGGGGACCGCGGGTGAGGTCGCCGTACTCGGCGGTGTCGGAGATCGAGTAGCGCATGCCCGCGATCCCCTCCTCGTACATCAGGTCGACGATCAGCTTCACCTCGTGGAGGCACTCGAAGTAGGCCATCTCGGGCGCGTAGCCGGCGTCGACCAGCGTCTCGAACCCGGCCTGCACGAGTGCCGTCAGCCCGCCGCACAGCACGACCTGCTCGCCGAACAGGTCGGTCTCGGTCTCCTCGGGGAACGTCGTCTCGATCACGCCGGCCCGGGCGCCGCCGATCGCGTCGGCGTACGACAGCGCGAGCGCCTTGGCGTTGCCGGTGGCGTCCTGCTCGACGGCGATCAGCGCCGGGACCCCGCCGCCCTCGGTGTACGTGCGGCGTACGAGGTGACCCGGCCCCTTCGGGGCGATCATGATCACGTCGACGCCCTCGGGCGGGGCGATGCGGCCGAAACGCACGTTGAACCCGTGGGCGAACGCGAGCGCCTTGCCCGGCGTCATGTGGGCGGCGATGTGCTCGTCGAAGATCCGCTTCTGCTCGGTGTCGGGGGCGAGGATCATCACGACGTCGGCCCACTCGGCGGCCTCGGCGATCGTCTTCACGTCGAGACCGGCGTTGCGCGCCTTGTCGGCCGACGACGAGCCCTCCCGCAGGCCGACGCACACCGGCACGCCCGACTCCTTCAGGTTGAGAGCGTGGGCGTGCCCCTGCGAGCCGTAGCCGATGATGGCGACCTTGCGACCGCGGATGATCGAGGCGTCGGCGTCGGCCTCGTAGTAGACGTTGGCGGCCATCTCAGCTCACCTTTCCCTTCAGTGGTGTGGTCGGTGCCGGGGGCGTGGTCATGACGCGCAGTCGGGCCTGACGGTCGAGCTTCGGGAGGGCGACCCGGCCGGTGCGTTGGAGCTCCACGATGCCATAGCCGCCCAGCAGGGCTTCAAAGTCGTCGAGCTTGTCGGGGTGACCCTCGAGGCTGACGGTGAGCGCCTCGACGCCCACGGCCAGGATCTTGCCCTCGAAGATGTTCACGAGCTCCATCACCTGGCCGCGCTGCTCGGTCGGGATGCGCACGGTCGCGAGCAGCAGCTCGCGCTCGACCGAGCGGCGCGGGTCGAGCTCGGAGATCTTCACGACGTCGACGAGCTTGAACAGCTGCTTGACGATCTGCTCGAGCGGCGTCGACTCGACGTCGACCACGATCGTGATGCGGCTCATCCCGTCCTCCTCGGCCGGGGCGACGGCGAGCGAGAAGATGTTGTAGCCGCGCCGGGCGAACAGCCCGGCGACCCGGGCGAGCACGCCGGGGCGGTTCTGGACGAGGACGGAGAGGATGTGATGCGTCACGTCCTCCCCGGCGGGGTTGATGGCGGTCATCGGGGACCCTTTCTCACGTGGAGGACGCTCACTTCAGGGAGTTGCGGCGGTCGGACTGGGAGGGGTGCAGCAGCAGGTCGTCGTTGCTCTGGCCGGCGGGCACCATCGGGAACACCTTCTCGCCGGCGTCGACGCGGAACTCGACCACGACGGAGCGGTCGTTGATCGAGTTGGCCTTCTCGATGGCCGGCTCGACCTCTTCGGGCGACTCGACGCGGATCGCGACGCACCCCATCGACTCGGCCCACTTGACGTAGTCGGGGATGTCGGTCGACAGGTACACCTCGCTGTAGCGCTCGTCGTAGAACATCTCCTGCCACTGGCGGACCATGCCGAGGTAGCTGTTGTTGAGCAGGCCGACCTTGATCGGGATGCGCTCGACGGTGGCGGTCACCAGCTCCTGCGCGGTCATCTGGAAGCACCCGTCGCCGTCGATCGCCCACACGGTGCGATCGGGACGGCCGATCTTGGCGCCGATCGCGGCGGGGATCGAGAACCCCATCGTGCCGAGCCCGCCCGAGTTCACCCAGGTGTACGGCTCGTCGAAGTTCCAGTACTGCGACGACCACATCTGGTGCTGGCCGACGCCGGAGGCGAGGATCGTCCCCGCGGGCGCCGCGTCGCGCAGCTTCTCGAGGCAGTACTGCGGCTTGAGCGCCTCTCCCGGTTCGCTCGGCGAGTACGCCAGCGGGAACTGCTCGCGCCAGCCCGAGATGCGGCTCTTCCACGCCGACGTGTCGGCCTGGGCGACGCCGCCCGCTTGCAGGTCGCGGATCGCCTTGATGATCTCGGTGATCACGTGGTTGCAGTCGCCGACGATCGGGACGTCGGGCCGGCGGACCTTGCCCTGCTCGGCCGGGTCGATGTCGACGTGGATGATCTTCGCCTCGGGGGCGAACGAGCTGACCTTGCCGGTGA
>SKSP01000262.1 GCA_007122945.1 Ilumatobacteraceae bacterium
GGCTGATGGCCGACGTCAGCTGATGACATTCGGCCCTACGGGCTCGGCCGATGCTCACGTACAGTGATGGCTGGAGAGCACCCCCCGCTCTCCGACAGGCGGAAGGAGCGAGCCATGAGAGCTCTGCAAAGAATCGTGGCGGTCGCCGGACTGATCGCGGCCGGGAGTCTTCTCGGCACGACCGTGGGCGCCCAGGCCACGGAACACTGCCCCGAACACCAGGGGCATCCCGGCAAGGTGGAGAACGTGGGCACCCCATCGGTCGACTTCGAGGCGGGAACGACCTTCTGCGTGAAGGCCGGACCGTACGCCACCGGGTACATCACGAACTGGGAAGGCGGAACCTACACCACACCCAGCGAGTGGCATCCGCTCGGCAAGGAGCCGATCGACATCAGCTACTACGTCATCTACGAGACCCCCGAGCCCGAGACCCCCGAGCCCGAGACCCCCGAGCCCGAGACCCCCGAGCCCGAGACCCCGGTCACCCCGGAGCCCGAGACCGGACAGCTGCCGCCGCCCGGAACCGACGAGCCCGTGACGGTGCCCCCCGAGACGGAGCCCGTCCAGCTGCCGCCGGCCCCCGAAGTCGGCGCCGACCCGCCGCCCGCTGCGGAACCGGAGCTGACCGACCTGCCCGAGACCGGCGCAGCCCTCGCCGCCATGGCGGCACTCGGGCTGGCACTGCTGGCGGCCGGCGTCGGACTGCGACGCTTCGCCCGCTGACAACGACGGGAACCACCCGAACCGTCCGCGGTGATCGACCACAACCGGTCGGTTGCCGCGGACGGAACGGCACCACCCCACCCGAACCGTCCGCGGTGATCGACCACAACCGGTCGGTTGCCGCGGACGGTTCGGACGCGTCAGGGGGCTCAGGAGCGGAGGTGGCGACGGAGGGCGTCGCGGGCGGCGATCCGGCCGCCCATGCCGTGGACGCCGCCGCCGGGCGGGATCGACGACGAGCACAGGTACCAACCCGAATCGAGATCCGGCAGCGGCACCCGCCAGGGGTGCAGCGCCGTGATCGGGCGGGTCACGTACTGACGGATGTCGGCCGCCCCGCCGTTGATGTCGCCCCCGACGTAGTTGATGCCGTGCGCCTCGACGGCCCGGGTGTCCATCACGTGCCGGGCGAGGATGCGGTCGCGGAACCCGGGGGCGAAGCGTTCGATCTGGGCCTCGATCCGGCCGGTCATGTCGACCGTCGAACCGTTCGGCACGTGGCAGTAGCCCCAGAGGGTCTGGCGGCCGGCCGGTGCACGGGTCGGGTCGAACAGGCTCTGCTGGGCGACGAGCACGAACGGTCGGTCGGGGTGACCGCCCGCGCCCACCTCGGCCTCGGCGGCGGCGATCTCGTCGATCGTGCCGCCGACGTGCACGGTGCCCGCCCGGGCGACCTCGGGGACGGCCCACGGCACCGGCCCGTCGAGCGCCCAGTCGACCTTGAACACCCCGGGACCGTGCCGGTACCGGCCGAGGCGACTGCGGTAGCGGGCCGGGAGTTCGTCACCCGCGATCGCCACCAGTTGGCGCGGGGTGACGTCGGCGAGGACGGCGGTGGCGGACGGGACGTCGGCGAGTGAACGCACCCGCACGCCGCACCGCACCTCGCCGCCGTGCGCCTCGATGATCGACACCAGCGCCTCGGCGAGTCGCTGCGAACCGCCCTCGACGAGCGGCCACCCGACGAGGTGGCCGAGCGCACCGAGCAACGTGGCGTACCCCGTCGTCGCGAGCGACCCGAGCGGCTGCAGCCCGTGGGCCGCCATGCCGGCGAGCAACGCCCGGGCGTCGTCACCGGCGAAGCGGCGACGGCCGACCCGGGTGGCGCCCTGGATCCCCGTGAGGCCGAAGCGGGCCAGCCGGATCGGGTGGTGCGGGATCGAGATCGGGTCGAGCAGGTCGTCGAGCAGCCCGAATCCCGACTCGGCGACGCGGCCGACGACCGAGCGCCACGCGCGCCCGTCGCCGTGAGCGACGGCGTCGAGGCGATCGGCGGTCGCGTCGAGCGACTGCTCCATCACCGCGGCCCGGCCGCCGTCGAGCGGGTGGGCGAGCGGCACGCCGGGATGGATCCAGCGAACCCCGTGGTCGGTGAGCGGCAGGTCGCGCAGCGCCGGGGAGGCCAGCCCCATCGGATGGATCGCCGAGCAGACGTCGTGGTGGAACCCGTCGAGGGTGAGCTCCTCGGTGCGGGTCCCGCCGCCCGGGCTGTCGGCCGCCTCGAGCACGAGCACCCGGTGACCGGCCATCGCGACCTCGACCGCGGCGACGAGCCCGTTCGGCCCGGCACCGATGACGACGGCGTCGTACTCGGTGCGGCCGGGCCCGCTGCGTCCGCGGCCGTCGCTCACGGACCCAGCGTACGCGCCGGACGCTCCGGTTCAGTCGTGTCGGGCGTGCAGCAGGCCGTACACGTAGCTCTCCTCGAGTGCCCGCCAGGACGCCTCGATCACGTTGCCGCTCACCCCGATGGTGGTCCAGTCGCGCTCGCCGTCGGTCGCCGACAGCAGGACCCGGGTGACCGCGCCGGTCGCCGCCCCGCCGTCGAGGATGCGCACGGTGAAGTCGACCAGGTGCACACGGTCGAGCTGCGGGTAGTACTTCAGCAGCGCCTTGCGGAGCGCGATGTCGATCGCGTTGACCGGGCCGTTGCCCTCGGCGACGAACACGTGACGGTCCTCGCCGACCCACACCTTGACGGTCGCCTCGGTGACGAACTCGCCGCCGGGGAGCTCGTCGGTGATGACCCGCATGCTCTCCACCCGGAAGAACTCCTGCTCGAAGCCTGCGGCCCGCCGCATGAGCAGCTCGAGCGAACCGTCGGCCGCCTCGAAGTGGTAGCCCTCGTGTTCGAGCCGCTTGAGGTCGTCGATCACCTGGTTGACGGCCGGGCCGTCCATCTCGAGGCCGAGCTCGTCGGCCTTCATCTGGATCGTGGCCCGTCCCGCCATCTCGCTGACGACGAAGCGCGTGCCGTTGCCGACGGCCTCGGGGTCGACGTGCTCGTAGGCGTCCTTCGCCCGGGCGATCGCGCTGACGTGCAACCCGGCCTTGTGGGCGAACGCCGAGGAGCCGACGTACGGCGCCTGCGGGTTGACCGCCCGGTTGAGCAGCTCGGCGACGTGGTGGCTGACCGCCGTGAGGCGCTCCAGCCGACCGTCCGGCAGGCACGTGTAGCCGAGCTTGAGCTGCAGGTTCGGGATGATCGTGGTCAAGTTGGCGTTCCCGGTCCGCTCGCCGAGGCCGTTGAGGGTGCCCTGCACGTGGCGGGCCCCGGCGCCGACCGCCGCCATCGAGTTGGCGACCGCACACCCGGTGTCGTCGTGGCAGTGGATTCCGATCGTGACGTCGCCGCCGACGTGGCGGTGCACGTCGCCCACGATCGCCGCCACCTCGTCGGGAAGCGAGCCGCCGTTGGTGTCGCACAGCACCACGTGCGACGCCCCCTTGACCACCGCCGCCTCGAGTGCCCGCAGCGCGAACTCGGGGTTGCGCTTGTAGCCGTCGAAGAAGTGCTCCATGTCGACGAGCACCCGGCGCCCCTGGCCGGCGAGGAACTCGACCGAGTCGGCGATCATCGCCTCACCCTCGTCGAGGGTCGTCTTGAGCGCCTCGAGCACGTGGTAGTCCCAGCTCTTGGCGACGATGCAGACCACGGCGGTCCGAGCGTCGAGCAGGTTGCGCAGCGTGGCGTCGTCGTCGACCTTGCCCTTCGGCCGGCGGGTCGACCCGAACGCCACGAGGGTGCTGGCGGTGAGGTCGAGCTCGCTCGCAGCCCGGGCGAAGAACTCGATGTCCTTCGGGTTGGCACCCGGCCAGCCGCCCTCGATGAAGTCGACGCCGAGCAGGTCGAGCTGCTCGGCGATGCGCAGCTTGTCCTCCACGCTCGCGCTGACACCCTCGACCTGCAGGCCGTCGCGCAGCGTCGTGTCGAAGACCTCGACGGATCCGGTGTGGTTGTTCATCGGTGGTGCTCCCGAAAAGACGAAAGCCGCCCCGGAGGGCGGCGGCGTGCACGTGGAGGAGGTTCCACGTGCACTAACGAATGATGATCGCGCGAACGGAGACGGCCCGGTTGCTCGGGATGGTCTCGACGCACGTCACGGACGTCATTCAACCCGGTGGACGGCCATTCGTCAAACCCCCACCCGTGCGACCACCGGCCCGGTGTGGCGGACGTCACTGTGGGAAAGGGTGGGGACGAACAGGGGACAGACAGTGGACGACGACCGGATTCCTGGGGATGACGGAGAAAGTCTGGGGACAACCCTGGGGATTCGAAAATACCTCTTGACCTGGGGTTTCGCGTCGTCCAAAGTGTCGTCAACGCCGGGGAGCACACACCGAGCGGACGGGGGACCGGGACTGTGAGCCGGGGCCGAGAGGCCACGGGGATCGGAGAACGGGAGCTCGTCCGGGAGGGCGAACCGGCCGGGACGAGACGCCATGGGTCACGGACGACCGGGCACACGGGCACCTCCGGGTGTCGGTGCGCAACGGGGCCGTGGTCGGGCCGACGTGCCGGGAGCCGTCCCAACCGGCGACCGGGGCAGCGGCTTTGGTGGTGACGGGGCCGGGCGACCGGCAGACCGGACCACTCACGCGGCATCGCCCGCCGAGCCTTCGGGCACGACGGGCGATGTGAACTGATCGGGCTCAAGGCTAACGCCGGCAGATCGATCGGTGGTGGATCGTCCCACGAGAGTGGCCCCGGGAGGGTGCGCCAGGCGCAAGCCGGCCGCACCGCCCGGGGCCCTCATCGTTTTCCGGTGCGGCGTGATCCACACCGTAGGGTGGCCGACCGTGCGCCGACCGTTCTTCATCGACACCGACACCGCCTCCGACGACGCCGTCGCGCTCGTCATCGCCCTGCGCCACCCCGACATCGACGTGGTCGGCATCGGGATCGTCGCCGGCAACGTCCCGCTCGACCACGGTGTGCAGAACGCCCTGTACGTGGCCGAGCTGTGCGACCGGACCGACGTGCCGGTGTTCGCCGGTGAGGCGACCCCGCTGCGGGTGCCGCTCGAGACCGGCCAGTACGTCCACGGCCAGGACGGCATGGGCGACATCGGATTGCCGCTGTCGGGCCGCACGCCGGCCGACGGTCATGCCGTCGATGCGCTCCTCGACGCGTCCCACCGCCACGCCGGCGAACTCGAGCTCGTCACGCTGGGGCCGCTCACCAACATCGCCCGCGCCGTCGAGCGCGACCCGACCCTCCCCGACCGGTTGGAGCGCGTCGTGGTGATGGGCGCGGTGGCCGATCACATCGGCAACCAGAACCCGGTGGCCGAGTTCAACATGTGGGTGGACCCCCACGCGGTCGACGTCGTGCTGCGCGCCGGGCTGCCGCTCGAGTTCGTCGGCTGGGACATCTCGCGCACGTACGCGGTGATGACCCCCGACGATGCCGCCGAGCTGCGCGCCATCGGCACCCCGATCGCCGAGATGTGCGTCGACATCCAGCGCGTGCTCAGCGAGTTCTGCGCGACCCAGACCAAACTCGCCGGCTTCGACCTCCCGGACCCGATCGCGATGGCCTACGCGATCGACCCGGCGGTCGCCACGGCGTCACGCCGGTTGCACTGCGAGGTCGAGACCGAGAGCCCGCTCACCCGCGGGATGGTCGTGATGGACCTGCTCGGCTTCACCGGCCACGCACCGAACGCGCTCGTCGTCACCGCCGCCGACCGCGACCGCTTCCGGTCGATGCTCTTCGCCGCCGTCCACTGAACCGTCCGCGCCGATCGACCGAAACCGGCCGGTTGCCGCGGACGGAACCCCCACGCACCACCAGAACCGTCCGCGCCGATCGACGCAGAACCGCCGGTTGCCGCGGACGGAACCCCCACGCACCACCAGAACCGTCCGCGCCGATCGACCGGAACCGGCCGATCCGTACAGACGGAAACGGGGGTCACCCGGCGAGCTCGCACCAGTCCTTGTAGCGATCCTCCTGGCCGCGCACGGCGCGGGCGTAGATCTCGGCGATGGCGCGGGTCTTCGGGCCGGGGCAGGGGATCTCCCGGTCGTCGACGGAGTTGATCGAGCTGACCTCGGCGGCGGTGCCACAGACGAATGCCTCGTCCGCGATGTAGAGATCGCTGCGGGCGAGGTTGTCGACGCGCACGTCGTACCCGAGGTCGCGTGCGATCGTCATCACCGAGTGCTGCGTGATGCCCTCGAGCGCCCCGGCCGACAGCGGGGGCGTCAGCAACATGTCGTGGCGGCCGACGAAGATGTTCTCGCCGGTGCACTCGGCCACCAGCCCGTTGGGGGCGAGCATGATCGCCTCGTCGTAGCCGGCCTTCAGCGCCTCCACCTTGGCGAGCGAGGAGTTGACGTAGTTGCCGGTCGTCTTCGACGCCGGGGGCATCGTGTTGTGCTCGTGGCGGGTCCACGACGAGATCTTCATCCGGACGCCCTTCTCCACCGCGTCGTCGCCGAGGTACGCACCCCACGGCCAGCAGGCGATCGCCACGTCGACGGTGCACGGCAGCGTGTTGAGCCCCATCTCGCCGTACCCGAGGTAGGCGATCGGACGGACGTAGCAGGCGTCGAGCCCGGTCGAGGCGACGGTCGCCTTGGTGGCGGCGACGAGCTCGTCGACCGTGTACGGGATCTCGATGCCGATGATCTTCGCCGAGTGGTGCAACCGGACGATGTGGTCGGTGAGCCGGAACACGGCAGGACCGTCGGCGGTCTCGTACGCTCGGATGCCCTCGAACACGCCCGTGCCGTAGTGGAGCGTGTGGGTGAGCACGTGGATCGTGGCGTCCTCCCAGGCGACGAGGTCGCCGTTCATCCAGATCTTCGGGGTGGGCGTGATGGGCATGGTGTCATCCTGCCACTCGGGCGGCGACGGTGTCACCGACGTGGGTGGTGCTCCCGCTGACGGGTTCGGCGCACGCGGCCCGCACCCGATCGGCCGCGTCGGACTGGCCCAGGAAGTCGAGCATCAGGGCGGCGCTCAGGATCGCGGCGGTCGGGTCGGCGGTGCCGGTGCCGACGATGTCGGGGGCCGAACCGTGCACCGGCTCGAACATCGAGGGCCCGGTGCGGGCCGGGTTGAGGTTGGCCGACGAGGCCAGACCGATGCCGCCCGACACCGCCCCACCGAGATCCGTGAGGATGTCGCCGAACAGGTTGTCGGTCACGATCACGTCGTAGCGCTGTGGGTCCTGCACGAAGTAGATGCACGCCGCGTCGACGTGGTTGTAGGCCGTCGTGACGTCGGAGAACTCGGCCGCGACCTCGTCGAACGTGCGCTGCCAGAGGTCGCCGGCGAACGTCAGCACGTTGGTCTTGTGGACGAGCGTCAGGTGGCGCCGCGGGCGCGACCGCGCCAGCTCGAACGCGTAGCGCACGCATCGTTCGACACCCATCCGGGTGTTGACCGAACCCTGGGTGGCGACCTCGTGCTGTGTCCCCCGCCGCAGCGCCCCGCCCTCGCCGGCGTACGGACCCTCGGTGTTCTCGCGGATCACGACGAAGTCGTGGTCGCGGCCGACGAACGGCCGCTGGTTGACGTACAGGTCGAGCTCGAAGCGCATCTTCAGCAGCAGCCCCCGCTCGATCACGCCCGGGGGGACGTCGGGGGTGCCGACCGCACCGAGCAGGATCGCGTCGAACCCGCGCAGCTCGTCCAAGGTGGCGTCCGACAGGATCTCGCCGTCGCGCAGGTAGCGGGCGCCTCCGAGGTCGAAGTCGGTCGTGGCGAGATCGATCCCCGTCGCCCGCACCACCTTGAGCGCTTCGGCCGTCACCTCCGGGCCGATCCCGTCGCCGCCGATCACCGCGATCCGGTACGTCATGGGCGCCGAGCCTACGAGACGGACCGGAACGGCTCCGCATCCCGACCCCACCCGAGTACCGCAGGACCGATGCGCCCCCGAGCCCGCGGTCGGCGACCGGTATCATCGGACCGATGGCTGCCCAACAGCTCTCACGCGCCACGTACGAACGTCTGCGGACGGAGTTCGAGGACCTCACCACCCGCGGCCGCATCGACCTCGCCGACAAGATCGAGCGGGCGCGCGAGGAGGGCGATCTCAAGGAGAACGCCGGCTATCACGCGGCCAAGGACGAACAGGGCCACATGGAGGGCCGCATCCGGCTGCTGGAGCACCTGCTCGAATCGGCCGAGGTGGTCGAGTCGTGCCCCGTGTACACCTTCGTCTACGAGGGCGAGACCGACGACATGGCCGAGACGTACATGATCGGGCACATCGAGGAGCAGCCGCCGGAGGGCATCGAGGTGATGGGCCCCGAGTCGCCGCTCGGGGCGGCGCTGCTCGGAGCGCGGGCGGGCGACCTCGTGCGGTACCAGGCCCCGGGTGGCGAGATGCGCGTCCGCGTCCTCAAGGTGGAGCACATCTGAGCGAGGTCGTGGCGCCGGTCGCCCCGGAGGGGCGCGACGACACCGAGTCGCTCGCGCCCCCCGGGCTTCCGCCGATCCGCACCGTCGAGCTCGTCGATCGTGGGCCGCTGCCGATCCGGGAGCTCCCGGCCCCACCCGGCGCCCCGACGCTGATGCTCCTGCACGGCTGGACCGCCACCGCCGACCTCAACTGGTTCCGCTGCTTCGACCGGCTCGGCGAGCACTACGGCGTCGTCGCCTTCGACCATCGCGGGCACGGCTCCGGCCTGCGATCGCGCCGGTCGTTCCGGTTGGAGGACTGCGCCGACGACGCCATCGCCGTGGCCGATGCGGTCGGGCTCGACACGGTGATCCCGGTCGGCTACTCGATGGGCGGCACGATCGCCCAACTGATGTGGCGCCAGGCACCCGAACGGGTCTCCGGCCTCGTGCTGTGCGCCACCGCCCCGCACTTCGTCGAGCGCCGCGAGGAGCGGCTCTCGTTCATCGGCATCACCGGGCTCGCCGCACTGGCCCGGGTCACCCCCGCCCAGGCGCGCGACTGGTTGACCGATCAGCTCTACCTGCAGCGCAAGAGCGCTCAGTGGGAACCGTGGGCGATCCAGCAAGCCGCCACCCACGACTGGCGCATGGTGCTCGAGGCGGGCCGGGCGATCGGTGGGTTCTCGGCACGCGACTGGATCGGCGACATCGACGTCCCGACCTCGGTGGTCGCCACGATGATCGACCGCGTCATCCCGCTCCGGCGCCAGGTCGAGCTGTTCGACCGGATCCCCGGCGCCGAGGCGTTCCGCGTCCACGCCGACCACGACGCCGTCGTCGCCCACCACGACCGGTTCGTGCCGACCCTCCTGCGGGCCGTCCGCTCCGTCGCCGGACGGGCGCCGTCGCAGCGACCCGCCGATCGCGCACCGTGAAGCGCACCTGGATCCGACGGTCCGCCACGGTGGCCCGCCTCGGCGCCCGGGTCGGCGGGACGTACGCCTCGACGGCGGCGCGCAAGGCGTTCGCCTCCGCCGAGCGGCGCGTCGAGCTCGACCGCCGACGCGAGCTGCGGACCGCCGAACAGGTGACCGCCGAACTGGGTCAGATGAAGGGCGCCCTGATGAAGCTCGGCCAGATGGCGAGCTACCTGGACGACGGGCTCCCCGAACCGCTGCGCCTCGCCCTCGCCGACCTGCGCACGAACGCCCCACCGATGTCGGGCGAGCTGGCGGCCGGCGTGATCGAGCGCGAGCTCGGCGCACCCCCCGAGCTGGTGTTCGCCGAGTGGGACCCCGATCCGATCGCCGCGGCGTCGATCGGTCAGGTCCACCGCGCCGTGGCCGTCGACCCCGACACCGGTCTCGAACGACCCGTCGCCGTGAAGGTCCAGTACCCCGGCGTCGACGAGGCGATCGCCGCCGACCTGCGCAACGCCGATCTGCTCGGCGCGCTGCTCAAGCAGGGTTTCGGCGGTCTCGACCCGAGCGAGATGGTCGACGAGGTCAAGCAGCGCCTGACCGAGGAGCTCGACTACCGGCTCGAGGCCCGCAACCAGGCGATGTTCGCCGACGCGTATCGCGATCACCCGTTCATCCACGTCCCCGACGTCGTGCCGGGGTTGTCGACGGGTCGTGTCCTGACGACCGACCTCGTCAACGGCCACACCTGGAGCGACCTGCTCACGTGGGAACGGCGCGAGCGCGACCTCGCCGGCGAGACGATCTTCCGCTTCGTGTTCCGGAGCCTCTACCGGATGCAGGCGTTCAACGGCGATCCGCACCCGGGGAACTACCTGTTCCACGGCGACGGCCGGGTCACGTTCCTCGACTTCGGCCTCGTGAAGCACTTCAGCGACCACGAGATCGCCACGTTCGCGTCGATGGTCGAGGCGGCCGCGGTCGACCACGACCCCTCCCGGTTCCGTCGCATCGTGGAGACCGCCGGGATGCTCCGACCCGGCGCACCGGCGAGCACCGGCGAGGTCGGCGAGTACTTCTCGCAGTTCTACGAGCCGGTGCGCACCGACCGCGAGATGACGTGGTCGGGCGCCTACGCCAGCAGCATCGTGCGCCACACGTTCGACCGCTCGAGCCCGATCTCGCAGTACGCGACCGTGCCGCGGGCGTTCGTGTTCATCCAGCGCATCAACCTCGGCCTGTACGCGCTGCTGGGCGAGTTGCGCGCCACCGGCAACTACCGGCGGATCGCCGAGGAGCTGTGGCCGTTCACCGACGCCCCGGCGTCGACGCCGATGGGTGCCGCCGAAGCCGCCTGGCTCCGCGACCGCCACGCCTGACCCGAACCGTCCGCGCCGATCGGCGGGATCCGGCCGGTCGGCA
>SKSP01000353.1 GCA_007122945.1 Ilumatobacteraceae bacterium
AACGGCGCGTCCCGACCGAGGGGTCCGTCCGGGGAGTGCCACCCCGCCCCCGCACGCTGACACCGCATCGAAGGGAACTCCGTGATCGACGACCTCCACGCCGCACGCGACGGCGCACTCGCCGAGATCGAGGCCGCCACCGACCTCGACGAGCTCACCCGCCTGGACGCCCGCCTGCTCGGCAAGAAGGGTGAGCTGGCCGACTTCAAGAAGCGCCTCGGTGGGTTGTCCACCCCGGACGAGAAGCGCACCGCCGGTCAGGCCGTCAACGAGGTGCTCGCCGCCGTCGGAGCGGCGCTCGCCCGTCGACGCGACGAGCTGACCGTCGCCGCCCGGGCCGCTGCCGTGGAGGCCGAGCGACTCGACCTCACCGAGTTCGTGTCCGCACCGACCCGTGGTCACGCCCACGTCGTGACCCAGGCGTGGGAACGGCTCGAGGACGTGTTCATCGGGCTCGGCTTCCAGGTGGTGGAGGGACCGGAGGTCGAGACGGACTGGTACAACTTCGAGGCGCTCAACATGGCCGAGGGTCACCCCGCCCGTGGCGAGTTCGACACGCTGTTCGTCGATCACGTCGCGCCCGGCGGGACGCCCGGGCACACGCTGCTGCGCACCCACACCTCCCCGGTGCAGATCCGTGCCATGCAGGCGATGGAACCCCCGATCTACGTGGTTGCGCCCGGGAGGGTGTTCCGGCGCGACACCCCCGACGCCACCCACATGCCGGTGTTCCACCAGATCGAGGGGCTCGTGATCGACAAGGGGATCACCATGGCGCACCTCGCCGGCACGATCGAGGCGTTCACCAAGGCGTTCTTCGGTGGCGACTTCTCGTCGCGGCTGCGGCCGTCGTACTTCCCGTTCACCGAGCCGTCCGCCGAGTTCGACATCCATCGCGGTGGCGGCGACTGGCTCGAGCTCGGCGGATGCGGGATGGTGCACCCGAACGTGCTGCGAGCCGGCGGGATCGATCCCGAGGAGTGGACCGGTTTCGCCTTCGGGTTCGGCATCGACCGGATGGCGGTGATGCGCCACGAGATCGCCGACCTGCGCGAGATGTACACCAACGACCTGCGTTTCATCGAGCAGTTCTGAGCGCCACGGTGGACATGCATGGTGGACCTGGAGGTGTGACGTGAAGATCCTGCTCTCGTGGCTCAACGAGTACGCCGATTTCGGCGACGACGTCGGCCGCTTGTCCGATGCGATGACATCGCTCGGGCTCGCCGTCGAGGGGGTCGAGCGCGTCGGCGAGACCGTCGACGGCGTCGTCACCGCGCGCGTGGTGCGCACCGAGGGCCATCCCGGCGCCGACAAGGTGCACCGGGTGTACGTCGACACCGGCGACGGGGTCGAGCACCACGTCTGGTGCGGCGCGTTCAACATGGCCGCGGGCGACGTCGTGCCGTTCGCCACGATCGGCACCGAGATGCCGGGCGGCACGACGATCTCCCGTCGCGGGATCCTCGGCATCGACTCCGAGGGGATGCTCTGCTCGGCCCGTGAGCTCGGCCTCGGCGACGACCACACCGGCATCATGATCCTGCCGTCCGACACCCCGATCGGGTGCCCGTACGGCGAGGCGCTCGGCATCGAGCCCGACGTGCTGTTCGACATCGACCTGACCCGCAACCGGCCCGACTGCTGGGGTTACGTCGGTGTCGCACGGGACCTCGCCGCCCACCTCGGCCTGGAGCTCCGACTTCCGGTGCCGGAGCTGGTCGTCGCGGGTGACGAGCGGGTGGCGCCCGTCGAGATCGTCGACGGCGACCGGTGCGGTCGGTTCACCTCCACCGTCATCTCGGGCGTGCGGGTCGGCCCGTCGGCCGAGTGGATGGCCCGGCGGTTGCGCACGGCCGGCATGCGTCCGATCAGCAACGTGGTCGATGTCAGCAACTACGTGATGCTCGAGTGGAGCCAGCCGAACCACGCCTACGACCTGGGCCGACTCGCTCCCGATCCCGACCGCGGTGGTGCCGACGACGCTCCCGCGGGGTTCCGGATCCGCACGGCCCGCGACGGCGAGACGATGGTGACGCTCGACGACGAGACCCGGACCTTCACCGACGCCGACCTGCTGATCTGCGACACCGCCGACCACCCGATCGGCGTGGCCGGCGTGATGGGAGGCGCCGAGACGGAGATCACCGACGACACGACCATCGTCGCGCTCGAGGTCGCGTGGTTCGACCCGCAGTCGATCATGGAGACGTCGCTGCGACTCGGGTTGCGCAGCGAGGCCTCCGCTCGCTTCGAGCGAGGCGTCGACCCGTACGGCATCGACGTCTCGATCGCCCGCTTCGTCGAGTTGCTACGCGAGACCTGCCCCGACCTGATCGTGCACGCCGGGGCGGTCGATGCCCGCGGCGCCTCCCTCCCGTCGGCCGATCGGGCGTGTCGGGTCCGGGTGAGCGAGGTGAACCGCGTGCTCGGCACCGCCCTGGACGCCAGCGACGTGGCGCGCTACCTCGACCCGATCGGGTTCACCGCCGGGAGCGCCGACGGCGACGCCCTGATGGTCGCCCTGCCGTCGTGGCGTCCCGATTGCGAGACCGAGATCGACGTGGTCGAGGAAGTCGCCCGTCACCACGGGTACGCCCGGCTCGGCGCGATCGTGCCGCGATCCCCGGTCCACGGTCATCTGTCGACCTCCCAGCGGCGCCGCCGGGAGCTGCGCGAGGTGCTGCTCGGCCTCGGGATCTCCGAGGCGATGCCGAACCCCTTCGTCGCGCCCGACACCGCCGTGCGTGCCGGCCTCGACCCGGCGGGCGTGCGGATCACCAATCCGCTGGTCGCCGAGGAGAGCGTGCTGCGCAC
>SKSP01000064.1 GCA_007122945.1 Ilumatobacteraceae bacterium
CCGACCGGGGGGACGTCGAGGGGGCCGGCACCGGTGACGGTGACGGCGAGGCGTCGATCCGGTTCGTGGAGCTCGCCGACGAAGCGGCCGCGCGGGCGGCGGTCGACGCACGCGACGTGCCCGCGGCGATCGTGATCCCCGAGGGCTTCACGGACTCGCTCGCCGGCGAGCCGCTGCCGATCCGGGTGCTCGTCGACCCGGGCCGCGAGCTGGCGTCCGACATCGCCCGCTCGATCGCCGTCCAGCTCGCCTCGTCGATCGACACGACGCGGATCGTGGTCGGCTCGGCCGTCGCCACCGATACGTCGCTCGCCGCCACGCCGGGCGTCGACGCGCTGGCTGTCGACGCCGGGGCCCTCCCGCCGCCCGTCGTGCTCGGCGACAGCGCGTTCGGCGACGGCTTCGACCCGATCACCTACTTCGCGCCGTCGATGGCGATCCTGTTCGCGTTCTTGACGCTCGGTGCGGGGGCGCGCACGCTGATCGTCGAGCGACGTGAGGGCACCCTGGCCCGCATCCGGGCCGCGCCCGTCACCGACCGGGCGGTGCTGACCGGCGTGACGGCGAGCGTCGTCGCGCTCGGACTCCTCTCGTTCGCGGTCGTGTGGCTCGTCACGTCACTCGTGTTCGGCGCGGACTGGGGCGAGCCGCTCCCGGTCGCCGCCGTGATCGTCGCGACGGTGCTGGCCGTCGCCGGCATCAGCACGCTGGTCACCGGGCTGGCGCGCACCGAGGCCCAGGCCGACGGCGCGAGCAGCGTGCTCGCGTTCGGGTTCGCGCTCATCGGCGGCGGCTTCCTCTCACCGGGCGATCTGCCCGAGGTGCTGGCCCGGATCGCCCTGATCACCCCGAACCGGTGGGCGCTCGACGCGTTCGCCGAGCTCGGTGCCGGCGCGTCCGGGCTCTCCGCCGTGTCGACGCAGGTCGCGGTGCTGCTCGCGATCGGCGTCGTGACGGGCGCGATCGGGCTGCGCCGCGTCGCGCTGGGGGCACCGTGAGCACGCTGCGCGCCGCGTCCGCGATCGCCAGGGTCGAGCTCGCCCGGATCGTCCGCGACCGGACCGGCGTGGCGTTCATCGTCGTCCTGCCGATCCTGGTCATCATCGTGATCGGCTCGTCGATCGGGTCCGTGTCCGGGTCCGCGCGGATCGGCGTGCTCGACCTCGACCGGACGCCGGAATCCGCGGCCCTGATCGACGACCTCGAGGCCTCGGACCGACTGGAGGTCGTGCTCGTCGACGATCTCGAGTCGTTGACGGTCGACGTCCGGCTGGACCGGCTCCGCGTCGGTGTCGTCGTCCCCGCCGGTCACGCCGAGCGGCTCGCGGGCGGGGACACCTCCGAGATCGACCTCGTGCTCGACCCGTCGCGGGCGACGACGGCGGCGGCGCGCAACTCGGTCGCCGCCGTGGTCGACCGGCACGCCGCCGTGGTCGCGGCGACCGCGTTCGTGAGCGAGCTGACGGGCGCCGACCCGTCGACGGTGACCGGCACGGCGACCGACGTCGCCACCGTGCTCGTACCCGTTCGCGTGGAGACCGAGGACATCGGCACCGGCGGCATCGACGCGGGGAGCCCGTTCAGCTACCCGGCCGCGGCCAACCTCGTGCTGTTCACGTTCATCAACACCTTGGCCGTCGGCGGAGCGCTCGTGGAGAGCCGCCGGCTCGGGGTGACCCGACGGATCCTGGCCGGCCCCGTGTCGCCGTCGGCGGTCGTGGGCGGCTACGCCGCGAGTCGGTTCGTCGTCGCCGTCGGCCAGGGGCTCATCGTGGTCGTCGCCGGCGCGCTGCTGTTCGACGTCGAGTGGGGCGCGCCGCTCGCGGTCGCCCTCCTCGTCGTGCTGTTCTCGGTCGTGGCCGCGGCCGTTGGCGTCCTGGTCGGCGCCGTCGCCCGCACACCCGAGCAGACCCAGAGCATCGGCATCCCGGTCGGCATCGCGATGGGCATGCTCGGCGGCGCCCTGTGGCCGTTGCAGTTCGTGCCCGACTGGCTCCGCCAGCTCGGCCACGTCACGCCGCACGCCTGGGCGATGGACGGCTGGGTGACGGTCGTGTTCGAGGACGGCGGCGTGGCCGACATCGCGGTCGAGCTCGCCGTGCTCGCGGTCTACGGCGCCGTGGTGGCCTCCCTCGCCGTCGTCGGGTTGCGTCGCGCCGTCACGCGACCCTGAACCCCTCGCCACGAGCGCCTCGTTCAGCGAATCCGTGAGCGGGTCTCCGAATTGCTGAACGAAGCGTCGGTCGGCGGCGCGCGTCAGCTGCCGTCGCGGAGGTCGAACACCAGGCGGGCGGTGACCGCGCCGGACAGGACCTCGTCGAAGCAGGCGTTGACGTCGTCGAGCGAACGGGTCTCGCGCACGACCTGCGTCCGGCCCGCGGCGTGCAGCTCGAACACCTCGCGGAGGTCCTGACGGGTCCCCACGATCGATCCGATGATCGAGATCCCGCCGAGCACGGTCTGGAACACCGGCACGGAGATCTCGTTGTCGGCGGGCAGCCCGACGATGACGAGGCGCCCGTTGCGGCGCAACGACCTGAACGCCGACTCGATCGCATCGGGAGATGCCGCCGTCGAGACCACGGCGTGCGCGCCACCGAGCCGTTGGATCTCCTCGGCTGCGTCGACCGCGGTCGCGTCGATCACGTGGGTGGCACCGAGTTGCTTCGCCATGTCGAGCTTCGCGGCGGTGACGTCGACGGCGATCACCTCGGCACCTGCGATCGCCGCGTACTGCACGGCGAGGTGCCCGAGCCCGCCGACGCCGAACACGGCGACCCGTGTCGACGGCCGCGCGCCGGTGAGCTTGACCGCCTTGTAGGTGGTCACGCCGGCGCACGTGAGCGGTGCGGCATCCATCGGGTCGATCCCGTCGGGAACCGGCACGACGAAGCGGGCATCGGCGACCACGTACTCGGCGAAGCAGCCGTCGACGGCGTAGCCGGTGTTGACCTGCGACTCGCAGAGCGTCTCCCAGCCGGTGATGCAGAAGTCGCAGCTGCCGCACGCCGTGCCGAGCCACGGAATGGCCACTCGGGCGCCAACGGCGACGGCGTCCACGTCGGACCCGATCTCGGTGACGATGCCGACGCCCTCGTGGCCGGGGATGAACGGCGGGGACGGCTTGACCGGCCACTCACCCTTGGCGGCGTGGATGTCGGTGTGGCACAGCCCCGACGTCTCGAGCCGGACGAGCACCTGCGTGCTCGTCGGGCGGGGTGTGTCGGTGTCGGTCACGTCCAACGGTGATCCGAGCGCTCTCACGATCGCGGCCTTCATGTGATGCTCCTGCACGTTCACGGGTGACCTGGGTCGATCACCGTCCACCACGGTCGTCGCACCGAGTGATCGTGGGTAGAGGCCAATGGCCTCGGCGCGACGTCGCGGTGGGCTGCGGCGGGCCGTCAGCCGTCGCTCGGGTCGGGGTGCAGGTCGACACGGCGGAGGAGCTGGGCGTTGAGGGCGACGACGATCGTGGACAGGCTCATCAGGATCGCCCCGACGGCGGGGGAGAGGGTGAACCCGGCCCACGCCAGCACCCCCGCGGCGAGAGGGATCGCGAGGACGTTGTACCCCGCGGCCCATGCCAGGTTCTGGACCATCTTGCCGTACGTCGCGCGGGACAGGCGGACGATCGCGGCGACGTTGCGGGGGTCGCTCGACGCCAGGACGACGCCGGCCGACTCGACGGCGACGTCGGTGCCGGCGCCGATCGCGATGCCGACGTCGGCGCGGGCGAGCGCCGGTGCGTCGTTCACGCCGTCGCCGACCATGGCGACCGACGAGCCGCGCTCCTGCAGCTCGCGGACGGCGCGGTCCTTGTCCTCCGGGAGGACCTCGGCGAACACGTCCTCGATGCCGAGCTCGGCGGCGACCCGATCGGCGACCTGCTGGGCGTCGCCGGTGATCAGCGCGACCGAGATCCCCATCGAACGGAGGTCGTCCACGGCTCGGCGGGCCTCGTCGCGGATCTCGTCCTCCAGGGCGAACGCCGCGATGACCTCGCCGCGCTCGACGAGGTGCAACACGGCCGCGCCGCGCTCGGTCCACTCCCGGATCGACCCGTCGAGCTCGGACGGGACCCCCGTGTCGAGCTCGTCGAGGAGGGCGGGGCCACCGACCGCCAGCTCGACACCGTCGACGTTGGCCCGGACACCACGACCGGTGATGGAGCGGAAGTCCTCGGCGCGTGGCACCGATCCGCGCTCCTCGGCTGCGGTGACGATGGCCCGGGCGAGGGGGTGCTCGCTGTCGGCCTCCACCGCGGCGGCGAGGCGGAGCACCTCGTCGTCCTCGCGGCCGTCGGTCGCGGCGACGCCGGTGACGACGTGGGCGCCTTTGGTGAGGGTGCCCGTCTTGTCGAACAGCACGGTGTCGATCGTGCGCATCCGCTCCAGCGCCAGCCGGTCCTTGATCAGGATCCCGGCACGCGCGGAGACCGCCGTCGACAGCGAGATCACGAGGGGGATCGCCAGTCCGAGCGCGTGCGGGCAGGCGATCACGAGGACGGTGACGGTGCGGACGATCGCCGCATCGGTGTCGCCGAATGCCGTCCACGCGGCGAACGTCACGATGCCGGTGACGGTGGCGACGTAGAACAGGAGCCCGGCGAAGCGGTCGGCGAGCGCCTGGGCGCGGCTGGAGGACGACTGGGCGTCGGCGACCATCCGGTGGATGCCGGCCAGCGCCGTGTCGTCGCCCACGGCGGCGACACGGACGCGGATCGCCGAGTCGGTCGACACGGTGCCGGCCACGACGCGATCGCCCGTCCCCTTGGCGACCGGATTCGACTCGCCGGTGATCATCGACTCGTCCAGCTCGGCGGTCCCGTCGACGATCTCCCCGTCCGCCGGGACACGGGCACCGGACCGGACGAGGACGACGTCGCCGACGTCCAACTCTGCGACGCTGACCTGACGGCCGTCGTCGCCGTCGACGAGCTCGGCATCGTCGGGGAGCAGCTCGGCCAGCGCGGCGAGTGCACCACGTGCCTGACCGATCGCCTTCATCTCCTGCCAGTGGCCGAGCAGCATGATCGTCACGAGGGCACCGAGCTCCCACCAGAACTCGAGGTCGAGCCAGTCGAGGCTGGTCGCCATCGACGCCACGTAGGCGACGGTGATCGCCATCGAGATCAGCAGCATCATGCCCGGCTGCCGTTGGCGCAGCTCGCCGGCACCACCGGCGAGGAACGGCCAGCCGCCCCACCAGAACACGACCGATCCGAGCACCGGGCCGACCCACACCATCCCCGGGAACGACACCGAGTAGTCGAACCACTCCATGATCATCTCGCTGGTGACGACCAGCGGGACGGTGAGCAGGAGGCTCCACCAGAACCGACGGCGGAACATCTCCGGGTCGTGCCCGGCGTGCTTGTCGTGCCCGTCGTCGTGGCCCTGGTCGTGGCCCTGGTCGTGGCCCTGGTCGTGGCCCTGGTGGTGCCCCTGGTCGCGATTCACGATGACGGAGCATATACCCCGTTGGGGTATCGCTCAACCGGCATCCTCAGCGGGTCAGAGCCAGGAACAGGTTGAGGACGAGGGTGAGCGCGAGCGAGACCACGATCATCAGCTTCCACGGGACGATGATCCGGACGCGTGGTCGGTCGTCGCGCCGATCCGGTCGGTGTGGGCGCCCCTCGTTGGTGCTTCGTCGCGGCGGCGCGTCTGTCGGGTCGAGGACATCGCGGAACCTGTTCTGGACGTACCGCTGGCCGCCGGGTCGCCACCGCAGGATCGCGTTCGCGAGCACCGTCAACACGACCGAGGCGACGATCGACACGACGAGCCAGGTGGGTAGCTCCACGTCCGCATCTTCGCGGCCCCGTCGCGTTTCGTCACCGTGGTACGGTGGACCCCGGCCGTGGTCCAGAAGGGGGTGACGTCATGGCCGAGGTGATGGCCGACGTGCAGGGGTGGTGCGACGAGCGCTTCCGCCGGCTGGAGGCCGAGTTCCGGTCGAACCTCGAGCAGGGGGTCGATGAAGGCGTGTCGTTGGCGGCGACGTACCGCGGTGACCTGGTGGTCGACCTGTGGGGAGGGACGCGGGACTACGGGCAATCGGTGCCGTGGGAGGCCGACACGCTCGTCCGGGTGTTCTCCACCTCGAAGGTGATGATCGCGATCACGGCGATGCTGCTCGTCGACCGGGGCCTGCTCGACCTCGATGCGCCGGTGGCGGACCACTGGCCGGAGTTCGCCCGCCACGGCAAGGGCACCATCACGGCGCGTCAGGTGCTCACCCACCACTCGGGGCTCCCCGGGTTCGGACGGCACGTCTCGCTCGAGGAGCTCGGCGACTGGGAGCTGATCGTCGGTCTGCTCGAGGACGCCGAGCCGTGGTACGAGCCCGGGACGATGATGTGCTACTCGGGCGTGACCTACGGGTACATCGTCGGTGAGCTGGTCCGCCGGCTCACCGGCCAGCCGTTCGCCGACTTCTTCCGCGACGAGGTGACCGGCCCGCTCGACGCCGACTTCCACTTCGCGCTGACATCGCCGGACGACCACGACCGGGTCGCCGCGCTGTGGCCGCCCGATCAGATCCCCGAGCTCGACAACGAGATGGGCGCGGCCGTGATGGACGAGGTGCTCGCGAACGAGGAGTACGCGGACCCGGCGTACCTGGCGACCGTCGTGCCCGCCACGACCGGGATCACCAACGGTCGAGCACTCGCCCGGATCGGGTCGTTGCTCGCGATGGGCGGTGAGCTCGACGGTCGGCGCCTACTGAGCGAGGCGGTGATCGACGAGGCGACCCGCGAGCAGGTCGACGCCGAGTGCCAGGTGCTCGGTCGGTGCCGGTTGGGGCTCGGGCTGGGTCTCGACAGCGAGGAGTTCCCGGCACCGACGCCGACGACGTTCCACTGGGGCGGCTTCGGCGGCTCGTTCGTGACGATGGACCGGGCCACCGGCCTCTCCGTCGGCTTCGCCCCCAACCGACTGCGGACCGGCGATCGCTACGGCGAGGACGCCCGCCTGCTCGAGCTGTGGCGGCTGATCGGGGAGGTCTCGGCGGACCTCCACTAGCTCCGTCAGCGAGGCTCCGGCGCCAGCGCCTGGTCGTGGAACCACCGCCGGAGCGCCGGGTCGTCGATCCGATCGGAGAGCGTCCGGAACTCGGTGGCCGACCGCTGCAGCTCGGTGGCCGCCTCGTCCGCCAGACCGAGCTCGGCGAGCGCCCGGCCGCGGGCCTGGCGCAGCCGCCACACCAGCGAGCCGAACCCCATCTGCTCCGCCAGCACGAGACCACGAGACGCGGCATCGAGCGCGCGGGCGTGGTCGTCGAGTTCGAGCGCTGCCTCGGCGATCACGTCGTGGGCCACCACGTGTTCCCGAACCGGTGGTGAGTCGGGCGTCGGGGTCGACTGGTCGGCGAGGTCGATCGCGCGCTCCGGGTCCCCCTCGGCGAGCGCGACCGCGCCGGCGGCAACTCCCCGGGTCGGGAGGTCGCCGGCGGCCCGTGCCATGGCGTCGGGGTGGCCGTCGCCCCCGGTCCGGGCACGCAACCGGGCCGACGCGACCGCCAGCAGCGATGTCGCCCACGACGTCATCCACGCGCGGGAGAGCGCGTCGGCGCGCTCGAGCGTGTCGATCAGCGACTCGACGGCCGGTCCCCACGCGCCGAGACGGGTGAGGTGTGTCGACCGTGCGAGCGATGCCATCGCCTGGCCGAACGGATGGTCGTCGTCGGTCACCTCCTGGTCGATGGCGGGGCCGACCTCGTCGAAGCGGCCCATCTCGCTCAGCGCGATGGCCTTGATGGAGCCGTACTGCACCGGCGCCGATCCGATCAGGTCGGCGAGCTCGATCCCGCGGTCGCACATCGCCACCGTGTCCGCGAACCGCCCGGTCGCCCAGTACTGCCACATCATCAAGAAGCAGTGGGCGTTCAGCTTCACCGGGTCGCGGTGGCGTTCCAGCCGCTCGAGCAGCTCCTCGGCCGCCGCCATGTCCCGCCAGTTCCGGTGCATCGACGCCGACGTGGCATCGAGGAGGAGGTCCTCGTCCCCCAGCTCCTCGGCGATGGCGAGGGCCTCGGCGACGTTCTTGCGCGCCGTCTTGCGGTAGTCCGGCCAGTAGTCGGCGAACCAGATCGATGCCAGCAGCGAGCGAGCCATGGCCGCCCGATCGCCGTGCGCGGCGGCGACCGCGTACGCGTGCTCGTACGCGTCCCGTGCCTGCTCGGCGTGGCCCGGCTGGTCGAGCGACACGATGTAGTGGGCTCGACCGCGCGCGAGCTGGACCGCCACGTCGAGCCCCGGATCCTCCGACGTCGCCGCTGCCGTCACGAGCGACTCGACGTCGTCGAGGGCCTCGGCGGCGCGGTACTGATCGTTCAGGAGCTGGACGCGCTGCAGGCGCAGGGCGATCTCCTGCTCCCGGTCGGAGGTCCGCCGGAGCTCGGCGTCGAGCACGGCGAGCGCGTCGTCGACGCGCCCGGCGCCGCGGAGGGCATCGGCGCGCAGACGGGCGATCTCGTGCTGCTCGGCGTGATCGTCGGCCGCAACGGCGTGGTCGGCCGCGTTGTCGAGGTGTCGCAGCGCGTCCTCGAACGCGAGCGCGGCCATGTTGGCCCGGGCGGCACCGCAGAGTGCGGCGATCGTGCGGGCGGGCGCCGCGGCCTCGCCCGCGGCCTGCAGGTGGTGGGCGAGCTCGACCGGTGCCGCTCGCCCGGACGCCTCGATCGCATCGGCGACGCGGAGATGGATCCGCTGTCGGCGACCCGCCGACAGCTCCGACAGCAGCGTCTGGCGGATCTGTTCGTGGACGAACTCGTGGTCGGCGGGATCGCCGGCCGGTGGATCCGTGACGAGGTGATGGCGAGCGCCGGCCTCGAGCGCGTCGAACACGTCGTCCTCGTCGAGGTCGGTGACGGCGGCCAGTCGGGTGAAGGAGAACCGGCGTCCGATCACCGCGGCGGTGGCGAGCAGTCGCCGTTGGTCGGACGGGACGCGCTCGAGCCGGCGGCCGATGACCAACCGCACGCCGTGGGGGACCTCCGTCTCACCCATCACGACACCGCTGCGCCAACGCCCCTCGGCGTCGAACAATCGACCGCTGTCGCGCAGGTGCCGGAACAGCTCCTCGACGAAGAACGGGTTCCCCTGGGTCTCGTCGAACGCGAGCCGGACGACGTCGGGCGGCGCCTCGCTGCCGGCACGAGCCGTCAGGACTGCTCGCACCTCGTCGATCGTGAACGGTCGCAGTCGGACGTCGACGGCACCGACGTCGCGTACGAGCGGACCGATCGCGCGGGTGAGTGGACGATCGGGTTCGAGCTCGTCGTCGCGGTACGTGCCGATGACGAGCAGGGGGATCGTCGGGAGACGGCCTCCGAGGTGTCGGAGGAGCAGCAGGGTCGATTCGTCGGCCCAGTGGAGGTCCTCGTACACGAGCACCATGGGGCGCGTGGCGGCAGCGCGCCCGATGAACTCGCCGACCCCGTGGAGCATGTAGCGCCGTTCCTGCTCCGGGGTGAGGTCGGGGGACGGCGGGATGTCGTCGTAGCGCTGGCGCAGCGACGGCAACAAGGTGGCCACCTCCGGGGCGTTCTCACCCAGGGCCCTCCGGAACCCGGCGGGCGAGAGCGTCCGAGCCGCGTGCTCGAGGTGGTCGATCGCCGGCTGGTACGGGGGCGGTGACTCCATGTCGACGCAGTTGCCCGTGTAGACGACCATGCCGAGGCGCTCGGCCAACGTGGCGGCCTCGCGCACGAGGCGCGTCTTGCCCAGCCCGGCCGCGCCGCCGACGAGGATCAGGCTGCCGCGTCCGGCGACCGCTCCGTCGATGGCCGTGTGCAGCGCCTGGCGCTCCGAACTGCGGCCGACGAACGGGGTGGGTTCGCTCTCGGCGAGCGTCGTGCCGGGAGCGTCCTCGGGAACGGGCACGAGGTACAGGTTCCACTCGTCGGTGATGCCCTTGAGCCGGGACGGGCCCTGCTCGACGAGCTCGTCGCGCGCCGTGCCGAGCACCCCGTACACCGTCTCCGACGCGAGGATCTCACCGGGTGGGGTCAGGCCCTCGATGCGCTTGGCGATGATCACGGTCTCGCCGTGGATGTCGCCGTCGTCGTCGATGACCTCGCCGGTGTGGAGCCCGATGCGCATCCGGACGGTGTCGTCGAGACCCTCGCGGTGGAGGCGCCGCAGACCCGTCTGCATGGCGCGGGCGGCGGCGATCGCTCGTCGGGCGGAGGCGAACGCTGCCATCACACCGTCGCCCATCCCCTTGATCAGGACGCCCCGGTTGGCCGCGACGGTGTCGCGTGCCATGTCGTCGATCCGCCGACCGATCTCGCGGGCCACCTCGTCGCCGTGCGTCTGGTTCAGCTCCGTCGAGTCGACGAGATCGGTGAACAGCACCGTCACCGTCCCCTCGGGGATCTCACCGCTCATGGCACCCCCACGTCGCTCGCCGGCCCCGACCCGACTGTAGTTGGAGGCTGTAGTTGGAGGGCGCGCCGGGGCATCGACCGTCGGCGCGGCACCCGCCGCGCGAGCCAGCGGGGTGCCCACCAGTTGCGCTCGCCGAGCAGTTCCATCGAGGCGGGAACGAGCACCATCCGCACGAGCGTGGCGTCGAGCAGGACCGCCGTTGCCAGCCCGATGCCGGCCAGCTTGGCGATCACCTCGTCGTTGAGGACGAAGGCGCCGAACACGACGATCATGATCCCGGCCGCGGCCGTGATGACCCG
>SKSP01000203.1 GCA_007122945.1 Ilumatobacteraceae bacterium
ACGTGCCGACAAAGGCCAGTCGGGTGGCGGTGCCGGCCCGGAACAGCGGCGCCTGGAGCGGGCCGGTCGCCCCGACCACCACGTTCAGCCCGCCGATCACCGCCCCCGACCCGATCCAAGCCGCCGTGGAGGGCGCAGGGAGGGCGTGACCGATCCGCTCGGGGACCCAGGTGGCGACGAGCACGGTGGCGGCGATGGCGATCTGAAGCATCGCGGTGGGCGCCTTGGTCACCACGGGGATGAGCAGTGCCCCGGATGGCAGCACGAGCAGCGAGAAGCGGGCGGCGATCGCCCAGTCGACGTCGTGGCGTCGAATGACAGTGCGCGTGCCGTTGGAGACCACCTGGATGGCGGCGTGCAAGGGGATGGCGACCACCGGGTCGACGAACAACAGGAGGAGCGCGAGCAGCACCACGCCGCCCCCGAAACCCAACACCGCGGTGAGCGCCGAGGTGCCCAGCGCCCCGAGCCCGATGAGCAATGCCGTCCCGAGGTCCATGCCACTTGTCTAATACTTGTACATACAAGATGTCTACTTGTATGCCTGGACTGATCGATCAATCTAAATTGACTCAAGAACAAATGATGGATAATCTGACCGCATGCCACCGTCGCTCTCCCTCGCCGAGCGTGCGGCCCGTCACGCCGCGTTGGGTGATCCGGTCCGGCTGGCGATCGTCGACGAGCTTCAGACGTCAGATCGCGCCTCGGTCGAGCTGTGCCGACTCTTCGGCCTCGAGTCGAACCTGCTCGCCCACCACCTCGACGTGCTCGAGCAGGTGGGCCTGATCGGGCGGTCCCGCTCCCACGGCGACGGCCGGCGCCGCTATGTCCACCTCCGCCGGGACGCCCTCGACGGGCTCCTGCAGTCCCGGGCGATCACGCCGGTCCCGGCGCTGTTCGTGTGCCGGGCCAACTCGGCCCGTTCCCAACTCGCCGCCGCACTGTGGCGGCACCACACGGGCCAACCCGCATCCTCGGCCGGCACGCATCCGGCCCGCCAGGTGCATCCCGGCGCTGTCGCCGCCGCTGAGCGCGCCGGGCTCGACCTGAGCGACGCCGTGCCCCGGCCCCTCGACGGCCTCACCTCCGAGGCGGAGCTGGTCGTCACCGTGTGCGACGAGGTCCACGAGGACATCGCCGCCGACGAGCACTGGCTCCACTGGTCGGTGGCCGATCCCGTTCCCGCCGACAGCCACTCGTCCCTCGACGACTCTGCCTTCGATGCCACCGTCGCCGAGCTCACCGACCGCATTCGCGCCGTGACGAGCGTCGCGTGATCCGCCCCCTCGTGTACCCCACCCCTCCGACACCCTGGAGTCCCCCCGTCATGACCGACACCCGCCCCGAGGTCCTCTTCGTGTGCGTGCACAACGCCGGCCGCTCCCAGATGGCCGCCGCGCTGCTCGCCCACCACGCCGGCGACCGCGTCGTGGTCCGCTCCGCCGGATCCGCCCCCGCCGAGGACCTCAACCCCGCGGTCATCGAGGCGATGGCCGAGCTCGACATCGACCTGCGGGCCTCCGGCGCCCATCCGAAGAAGCTCGACGACGCAGCGGTCCAGGCCTCCGACGTCGTCATCACCATGGGATGCGGCGACACCTGCCCCTTCTATCCCGGCAAGCGCTACGAGGACTGGGAGCTCGACGATCCGGCCGGTCAGGGAGTCGAGGCCGTCCGTCCCATTCGCGACGACATCGACCGTCGGATCCGAGCCCTCGTCGCCGAGCTCCTTCCCGCCGCCGCCGACGGCGCTCGCTGATCGCCGTGTCCGACACGACCTCCGCCCCCACGGTCGAGCCGAGCGCCTCCGCCGCGCTCGGCGTCTTCGGCCGCTTCCTCACCGTCTGGGTCGGCATCGCCATCGTCGTCGGCGTCGCCCTCGGCCAGTGGCTGCCCGGCGTCCCCGACACGCTCTCCCGCTACGAGTACGCCAACGTGTCGGTCCCGGTGGCGATCCTCATCTGGGCGATGATCTTCCCGATGATGGTCCAGATCGACTTCGGGTCGATCATGGGCGTCCGGCGCGAACCACGAGGCCTGGCGGTCACCACCACCGTGAACTGGCTGATCAAGCCGTTCACGATGTTCGCCATCTCCTGGTTCTTCCTGCTCGTGGTGTTCTCGCCGTTCATCGAGGAGCCCCTCGCCCGCGAATACCTCGCCGGCGCCATCCTGCTCGGAGCCGCACCCTGCACCGCCATGGTGTTCGTGTGGAGCCTGCTGGTGAAGGGCGATCCCGCCTACACGCTCGTGCAGGTCGCGTTCAACGACCTGATCATGTTGATCGCATTCGCACCGATCGTGGTGGTGCTGCTCGGCATCTCCGACATCTCCGTCCCGTGGGACACCGTCGCCCTGTCGGTGCTGCTCTACATCGTCATCCCGCTGGCGGCGGGCTACGCCACCCGGGTCCTGGTGCTGCGTCGCAAGGGTCAGGTCTGGTTCGACGACGTGTTCATGAAGCGTCTCGGGCCGGTCACCCCGAGCGGGCTGATCCTCACCCTCGTCCTGCTCTTCGCCTTCCAGGGCGACGTGATCCTCGACAACCCGTTCCACATCGTGCTCATCGCGGTTCCCCTCACCATCCAGACCGTCCTCGTGTTCGCCATCGGCTACCGGTGGATGCAGGCCTGGAAGATCCGCCACGCCGTCGCCGCCCCGGGAGCGCTGGTCGGGGCGAGCAACTTCTTCGAGCTCGCCGTCGCCGCGGCCATCGCTCTGTTCGGTCTGCAGTCGGGCGCGGCGCTGGCGACCGTCGTCGGAGTGCTCGTCGAGGTCCCGCTCATGCTCGCCCTGGTGCGCTACGC
>SKSP01000551.1 GCA_007122945.1 Ilumatobacteraceae bacterium
ACATGAGAGAGGATGCGGGCATGGAACCGAGGCCAGTGGCGACCCCACCCACCGCCCCCATGGAACCGACACTGCGGGAGTTCGTCGATTTGGTGCGCGAAGACTTCGAGGTGCACCTGCGCGACTGGCGGTCACCCGGTTTCCAGGCGCTTCTCGGCTACCGGCTGGGCCGGCTCCGGCGGGCCCTCCACCCGCGTTGGACGAGCAAGCCCGTCACCGTGCTGCACCTCTTCTTCCAACGACGCGGTCGGGATCGGTTCGGCATCGAGCTCTACGACACGGCAACGATCGGGCGCCGCGTTCGCATCATCCACCAGAACGGCATCGTCATCCACCGGTACGCAACGATCGGTGATGGTTGCTGGATACGTCAGAACGTCACGATCGGGAGCCGGAACGAGTGGTCCCGCGAGGACGTTGCGACTATTGGTCGCGACGTGCGCATCGGGGTCGGCGCGGTCCTCGCCGGAGAACTTATCGTCGGAGACGGTGCACTCGTCGGTCCGAACACCGTGGTGCTCGGTGACGTCCCGCAGCGGGCAACGGTGAGAGCCCCTGACCCAGAGATCCGGATCCGCCACGCCGATCGATCGACATTCGACTCGACCGCATGAGAACGAACACTGGCGGTGTCGGCCCGATCGACGCCTCGCCTGAGGCGGCCGGTGAGGGGGCGCTCGTGACGTTCGACGTCTTCGACACACTCATCACCCGTGCCGTCGCTCGTCCGAGCGACGTGTTCTTGTTGCTGGGGCACTGTCTCGCCGATGCGGGCCTGCTGGCGTCCCACTCCCCCCACGCCTTCGCCAGCGCACGCGAGCTCGCCGACCGCCGAGCGCACGCGAACGGCGGCGGCCGAGAGGCCGGTGTCGACCTCCGCACCATCTGGTGCGAGCTGAGCAGCGCGCTGGGGCTCCCCCGAGAGCTGGTCGACGACTTCGTCGACGAGGAGCTCCAGCTCGAGGCGTCGGTGCTCCGGGCGGTCACGCCCGGAGTCCGACAGCTCGAACGTGCTCGCCGGACGTCACGGGTCGCCCTGCTCTCTGACACCTACCTCACGAGGCGGCAGCTCCACGAGCTGCTGATCGGATGCGGCGTCGAGGTCGACCTCCACGAGATCTTCACCTCCAGCGATCAACGCGCCACGAAGGTGTCGGGGAAGCTGTTCGAGGTCGTCCTCGGTGAGCTCGACCTGCGGCCGGCAGACGTGCTCCATCTGGGTGACGACGAGCGCGCCGACATCGTCGGCGCCCGGTCGGCCGGCGTTCGAGCACGGCAGATGAGTCTTGCGCGCAACACCCGGTACGAAGCTGCGGTGGCGCGACACGCCACGAGCAGCGACGGCCTGGCGTCGTCGCTCGCCGGCGCCTCGCGCCTTGCACGGATCGCCATGAGCTCCGACTCCGAGCACAGCACTCCGATCGTTGACGTCGCCGCGGGTGTCGCTGGACCGTTGCTCGTGTCGCACGCGCTGTGGCTGCTGCAGCGCGCCCGCGACGAAGGGGTGGAGCGCCTCTACTTCTTGTCGCGGGACGGACAGGTGATGCGCGAGATCTGCCGACGAATCGGCCCCTCGTTGGGATGGTCCGACGATCAGCTCCGCTACCTGTACGTGAGTCGTGCGTCCGTGACGGCCCCCATCATGCTCGACGAGCCGGCGTTGCGACCGTGGGTCTGGACGCATCTGGAATCCGCGAGCGCTGACGACGTGTTGGAACGGGTCGGCATCCGCTCGGCTGATCTCGACGAAGAGCTCCGGCGGCTCGGCATCGACGATCCGTCGGCAACCCTCGACCACGGCCGACGCGCCGAGCTCCAACGGTCGCTCGAGTCGGGGACGGGCCGCGCCGCGTTGTCGGCGCAGCTGACACCCCAACGGGACCTGGCGCTCCGATACCTCACCCAGGAGGGGTTCTTCGAGGATCTCACCGTCGGCGTGGTCGACCTCGGCGGACGGGGAAGCCAGTTCCAGGCCCTCGCCGCCGCACGCCGGAGTCACGGTGTTCGGCCGCCGATCGGTCTGTACGGGTTCCTGATCGCGCCGTCGGGGCCGCCCCTGCACCCGGAACACGAGCACGCGTGGCTGTTCGACGAGCGACGCGCGCTCGGTCTCCGGCGGTTCCCCGGTTTGGTCTCGATGCTCGAGGCGTTCTGCGCCGCCGACCACGGATCCGTCCGCTCCTACGCCGAAGCGTCGGGCTCGGTCGTCCCCTGCCTCGCGGATCCGGGCCCGAGGTCGGAGTGGGCTCGGGGAGCGATGCGTGCGACCATCCTCCACGCCACGGACGAGCTCTCGTTCGGCCCATCGCCCGTGAACCTTCGAGCCGATACGAGGGCGGCGGTCATGGATGCCGTGCAGCTCTTCTGGTTCGACCCCGAACCGGAAGAGGTTGCAGCCTGGGCATCGTTCCCGGTGGAGGAGCGCGGTGGCGTTGCGCCGTTGGCCCGTCCGGCATCGCCGCGAGAAGCGGCGTCCTTCGTCGCCGGCCGCGGTTGGCCGGGCGACTGGTGGGAGTGGCCCGCCGGGTGCATCGAGCTCGGCCCCCGACGTGTCCGTGCGTGGCGCATGCTGGCCGAGGACGACAGTCGTGGCCGTGTGGCCGCCGGGCTCGCGACCCGAGCACGACGATTGCTGAGCCGGGCCGCCGAGCTCCGTTAGGATGATCGGTGCTCCGGGTGACCTCGACGGTGCCATGAGAGCGCTTCGGAGGCGGGCTGGATGGCGGCGATGGGAACCGAGAGCGAACAACCACTGTTCAGTGTCGTCATCCCGACGCACGACCGGCCCGACCTCTTG
>SKSP01000093.1 GCA_007122945.1 Ilumatobacteraceae bacterium
AGTGTGTGGCGGCCGAGTCCGCGACACCGAGCACCGAGGCGACCGCGGCGTCGACGAGTTCGCCCCGACGGACCGGTGCGAGCTCGACGAACCACACCCCGTCGGGCCACTCGTCGGGCACGGTGAGCGCCACCTCGGTCGCCAGCCGGGTCTTGCCCACGCCGCCCGGCCCCGCGAGCGTCACGAGGCGTCCGGGGGCGAGGTCGGCGACGAGGCGCTGGCGCTCGTCGACCCGGTCGACGAGCGGCGTCGTCGGCCGGATGATGTTGTGGCGCTCGGCGGGCGGGACCCGCGGCGCGGTGTCGCGAACGGGCAAGCCGGACGCGCGGACCGTGAAGAGCTCGACGGGTTCGTCGAAGTCGCGCACACGGAACCGGCCGACCGACACGAGCTCGACCTCGGATGGTCGGTCGATGCGCGCGACGGTCTCGGCGGTGAGCAGGATCTGGTCACCGTGGGCCGCCCCGACGACACGTGCCGCCTGGTGGAGCGCGAGGGCCGAGTAGCCGGTGGGGCCGATCCGGGCGAACCCGGAGTGGACGCCGATGCGAACGCGCACGGGTCGGGTGCCTGGCCATGCCGCTCCGTGGATCTCGCGTTGGACGTCGACGGTCGCCGCGAGGGCGTCGTCCGCCTCGGCGAACGCGACCACGAAGCCGTCGCCCTCGGACGCCACCTCGGTCCCTCGGTGTCGCGCCCACGCCGCGCGGGCGATCCGGTGGTGGCGGTGGATCAGTTCGTCGTAGGTGTCGCCGAGCTCGCGCAGGAGGCGCGTCGACCCCTCGATGTCGGTGTAGACGAACGTGAGCCACCCGGCCGGAGGCGCTGTGTCCGCCGGTGGGTCTGGGGCGGACCGCGCCGTGTCGCCTCGGCTCGTGGGCGCCTCGACGAGCAACGTCGGGTCGTGGACGAGGATCCGATGCTCCAGCTCGCGGAGCTCGGCCGACGGCTCGACGCCGAGGTCGTCGGTGAGCGCCCGGCGTGTCTCCTCGAACGCCCGCAGCGCCTCGGTCTGGCGCCCCGATCGGTACAGGGCGACGATGTGCAGCGAGCGGAGGCGCTCTCGCCACGGGTGTTCGGCTGCCAGCCCGGCGGCCTCGGCGACGATCTCGCGGTGTCGGCCGATCGCGAGGTCAGCCTCGAACCGTGCTTCGAGGGCGTCGAGCCGCATCTCGGAGCAGCGCGCGATCTCCCCGTCGAGGTGGCCGTGCGCCTCCACGTCGGCGTACGGCGGTCCGCGCCACATCGCCAGTGCTTCACGCAGCGTGCGCGACGCCAGCGCCGGGTCGTCGGGCGTGACGTCGCGGGCGCGTGCGACCGCGGCCTCGAACGCCGCCGCGTCGACGGTCGCCCCGTCGAGGTCGAGGCGGTACGCGTCGCCGTGACCGATGACGGCACCGCCGAGCGCGTGTCGCAGGTTCGACACGAACGTCTGCAGCGAACGGCGGAGCGATGGCGACGCCTCGTCGCCGTACACGGCCTGGAGGATCGCGTCGACCGCGACGGCGCGACCCGACGCGGCGAGGAGCACCCCCAGGACCGCCCGTTGTCTCGGGCCACCGATCTCGCACCTGCCGTCGCGATCGTGGACTTCCAACGGGCCAAGCACCCGATAGTCCATCGTCGAAATGTACTCGGCGTACGCGGTGGCGGTCACCGGCCGTTCCCCACGACGAACCTGCTGCGGACGCTGGTGGCGCCAGATCACCCGCCACGCCGCGCGGACCGCCACCCGCCTGCGAGCCCTCCTCGAGATGTGGGCCCCCGACGTACTCGGACCTCCACCCACGTCTGGGCTGTAGATCGTCGCAACTGCTGCGACGATCTACAGCCGAAACGTGCGGGCGGGAGCGGAGCGGCCGGGGGCGGGTGCCGGCGCGGTCAGCGGCGAGGGGGGAGGGGGATGCGGGCGAGGTCGTGGGCGATCACGACGTCGTCGAACTCGAGCCCGGCTTCGTCCGCGAACACCTGGTCGTCGGGGTAGCGCTGCGAGAAGTGGGTGAGGACGAGCCGACGGGCGCCCGCCTGCGCGGCGATGCGGCCGGCCTGCCGGGCGGTGAGGTGGCCGTACTCGCGGGCGAGCCCGGCGTCGGCGTCGAGGAACGTGGACTCGCACACCAACAGGTCGGCGCCCTCGGCGAGGGCGAGTGCACCGTCGCACCACGCGGTGTCCATCACGAACGCGAACACCTGGCCGGGGCGGTGCTCGCTGACCTCCTCCAGCGTGACGGTGCGGCCGTCGACGTCGATCGAACCCTCGTCGCGCAGCCGGCCGACGTCGGGGCCGCGGATGCCGAGCGCGGTGAGCCGTTCGGGCAGCATCCGGCGCCCGGCCGGCTCCTCGATGCGGTAGCCGATCGCGTCAGCGCGGTGCTCGAGCGGCGCGGCGCTCACGGTGAACTCGTCGGTGCGATCGACCACCGTGAGCCCGTCGAGCCTGGACGTGTCGATGGGCATCGGGCGGAGATCGATCGTGTCGTGGCCGATCGAGGCATGCCGGAGACGGTCGAGGTGCACCTGTCCGCTGGCGGGGTAGTGGAGCGGGACCGGGTGCTCGATGCCGTCCTGGCTGAGGCGCAGCAGCATGCCGGGCAGGCCGAGGCAGTGGTCGCCGTGGAAGTGCGTGAGGCAGATCCGGCCGACCTGGGCGGGGGAGGTGTCCGCGAAGGCGAACTGGCGCTGGGTGCCCTCGCCGGGATCGAAGAGGATGCCGTGGCTGTCCCAGCGCAGGAGGTAGCCGTTGTGGTTGCGGAATCGCGTCGGCATCTGGCTGGCCGTCCCCAGCACCACCAGCTC
>SKSP01000548.1 GCA_007122945.1 Ilumatobacteraceae bacterium
CCGGAGTCGTCGGGCGCGCAGCGCAGCGAGCAGCGCGAGCACGCCGACCGACAGCATCGCCGCGCGTCCCAACCCCACCGGCCCGGAGGTCGCCGCCTCACCCGCGTCGTCGACCGGCGTCGGCTCGAACATGTCGGGCTCGGATCCGACCGGCTCGGGCTCCGACGGCGCTGGTTCGGGCAGCTCCGGTTCGGGCAGCTCCGGTTCGGCCAGCTCGGGCTCCGACGGCCCCCGCTCGGACACCTCGGGTTCGTCCGGTGCAGGTTCGGCCTCGGGCACCTCGGACACCTCGGGCACCTCGGGCTCGTCCGGTGCAGGTTCGGCCTCGGGCACCTCGGACACCTCGGGTTCGTCCGGTGCAGGTCCGGCCTCGGGCACCTCGGACACCTCGGGTTCGATCGGCGCCGCCGCCGTCGGGAGGTGCAGCTCCCACCCCGGGAGGATCAGGTGCGGGTCGTCGAGGCGACGCCCGTCGGACATCGTCCGTCCCGCGTTGAGCTCGAAGATCTCCGGCCAGCGCGTCGCGTCGTCCAGGCGTGCCGCGGCGATGCCCGAGAGGGTGTCGCCGCGCACTACGACGTGCCGGCTGGGATCGGTGCGCTCCGGCGCGACGGTGCCCTGCGGACGCGGCCGGTCGGGGAGTTGCAACACCCAACCCGGCTCGATGTACGCGGCGTTGACGAACCGTTGGCCGCCCGTCATCTGCTTGCCGAGGTTGAGGTCGAGGATCCGCTCGGCCATGCCCACCACCGCAGCCGGGTCCGGTCCGGCGAGCCGCTCGGCGATGGCGTACACGGAGTCGCCAGGCTCGACCACGTACTCTCCGATTGCCGTGGCCCCGCCCGCCTGCTGGGCCCAGCGGTCGGCGCGGGTCTCGGGCACCGTCACATCGCTCGTCGCGTCGCCGCGGGCGACGACACCGCTCCGACCTTCACCGGTCGGACCGGCGCCGATCGTCCCACCCGACACCTCGATCGCCACCCGCTCCGGGACGGGTACCGGCACGGCCGCGACCCGGGCCGACCCGAACGACGCCGTGACCATGATCAGGCCGGTCGCCACGTAGCGGGCCAGCGGCTGGCCCCAGCCGAGCCCCCGGACCGACGGCAGCGGGATGCCGTCGTGCCGCACCTGATGGAGCACCTCGACGACGACCGTCACGAGCACGACGGCGACGGCGACCCACGCCACGACGAGCGCCGTCCGGATCAGCAGATCGGCGATCAGCGCGTCGGTCAACCGGGTCGTGAGTGCGCCACGCACCGTCTCGGCGTCCCACGTGGTCGGCGGATCCACCCCGGTCCACGGCGCCGGCCCGCCGAAGCGCGCGGCGGCAACGCGGACGAGGGCCCACGGCACGGCACCCGCCAGCGCGGCGAGCAGCGCGACGGAACCGAACACCCGCGTGAGTGCTCGTGGTCGATCGGTCATCGGCATGTCCTCCATCGACCCTCCTGTGCACGCGCCGCCGACCGGAGGGGAAACCCGGATCCGACCGACGCGCTCACGGCGCCGACCGCCCGTCGGTCGCGCGCGCCGACCCGATCCCCGTCACCGTGCGACCGCCGTCGGTCACGGTGACGACCACCGTGACCCGGTCACCGTCGACGTCGATGCTCGTGACCTCCCCGTCGAGTCGGTAGGCGTCGAGGAGGCGGACGGCCACGGCGGTGCTCTCGGCCCGGGCCGCCATCTCGTCCACCACCACGACGTCCCAGGTCCGGAGGTGGACGACGTCGACCTGCTGGGCGCCGCTGCGCGCGGCCTGGAACGCGACGGAGTGGGCGGCGCTCCGGTTCGAGATGGCGCGGTCCACGTCCCGTGCGAGCCACACGACCCCGCCGGCGGTCATCGCGAACAGCAGCACGAGCGCGGTCGCCATCCCCGCGCCGTGATCGCCGGTGCAGCGACGGCGACGCCCGGTCTCGACGACCCTCACGGCGTCCACCCGCTCGATCGGAACGGGTCGACGGTCGCCGTCGCGGTGGCCGACGTGCGCACGCTCGGGACGGGGAGCGGATCGAGGCCCCGGCGGGCGACGTCGCACGTCACGGTCACCGACACGGAGCCGCCCGGCGCGAACGCGGACAGGTCGACCGTGACCGACGGCGCCTCGCACGTGTCGGGGTCGACGAGCATCGCGCCGACCGTCTCCAGCGCCGCCTGCTCCGCGGTCGCGGGGTCACGAGCGAGTGCCGCCGCCTGGGCGGCCGACTCTGCGGCCGTGCGCACCTGGGCGCGGGCGTCCACCTGTCGACCGAGGAAGACGACGAGGAGCGCGAGGCCGATCATGGCCGGCGCGAGCAGGACGAGCGCGAGCGCGTCCGAGGCACCCCGGTCGCGGTGCCGCTGCTCGGGGACGATCACCGTCACGGCACCTGCACCCACCGCTCGACGGGCACGGCCGTGACGACCTCCACCCGCGACCACGAACCCCGGATGATGCCCGGCGCATCACCGCGCACGGTCACCGTGGCGAGCTCTGGTGTCGCGACGACCTCGACGCGCACGTCCCGCAAGGAGGTGTCGGCCGTCAGGATCGCTTCGGCCGCGGCGCGGGCGTCCTCGGTCCCCACACCCGACCGGGCCACGAGCGCGGCCGTGTCGCGAGCGACGACCCGCGCCTCGGTCCGGGCATGGCTCCAGAGCGCCGCCTGGAACGCCGCGAACCCGACGACGACGAACATCGGCGTCAGCAGCACCATCGTCAGCGAGTTGGCGGCACCCCGGTCGCGAGCCTGCCGGGTCCGGTTGTCGCGAGCGTGCAGGGTCCGGTCGCGCGGTTCGTCG
>SKSP01000450.1 GCA_007122945.1 Ilumatobacteraceae bacterium
CCCGGCTGCTGACCGGTGTCGGGCAGGCACTGTTCTTCACCGGTGCGGCCACGATGTTGACCGAACTGGCACCCGAGTCGCGGCGCGGTGCCGCGATCTCCTACTTCTCGGTGGCCGTCTACCTGGGAATCGGGTTCGGGCCCGCAATCGGCGAACTGGTCTTCTCCTCGACGACGATCGTCTGGGGTTTCCTGGCCGCGGCGGGGTTCTCACTCGTGGCCGCGTCGATCTGCGTCGGGCTGCCCGAGACGATGTCTCTCGACGAGGACGACGACGACGACGACATCGAGCCGACCCCGATCCCCCGGGTCCACCGGGCGGCGCTCCTGCCCGGGGTCGTCCTCGCCCTCGGGATGGTGGGCAACGTGACGTTCCACTCCTACCTGCCACTCCTACCTGCCGCTGTACTCGGATGCTCTCGGCATGGGCGGTCCACAGTGGGTGTTCCTCACGTTCGCCGTGACCGTCATCGTCGTGCGAGCACTCGGGGCCAGCCTGCCGGACGTGCTCGGGCCGGGACGGAGTGGAACCATCGCGACCGTGACGATCGCCGCCGGGATGTCGACGATCGCGGTCTTCGCGACACCGGGGGCCCTCTACCTCGGCGCGGTCGTGTTCGCCCTCGGCGTCTCGTTCCACTACCCGTCGCTGATGTCGTTGGTGGTCAGCCGCACGACGAAGCGAGAGCGATCGTCCGCAATCGCCACGTTCACGGCGTTCTTCGACATCGCCATGGGCGCCGGGGGCGTCGCGATCGGTGTCGCCGCGGTCGTCGGGGGCTATCGCGCCACGTTCGCTGCCGCGGCGTTCGCGGCGGCAGCGGGACTCGCCGTGCTCCGGCTCGCCGTGCTCCGGCCCGCCGACGGGACGACGACGATCGGTGCTCCCACGACGAGGAGCTGAACCCCCCTGCTCACCGGACACACCCCGCCACGACAGGGTGTCGGCGATCACTCCTCCCGACGGATCTCCTCGGCGATCCGCACCAGGTGCCGCCCGAAGCGTTCCGGCCGTTCCATCTGCAGGAAATGGCCGGCGCCGGGGAACATGACGGTCTCCCGCAGACCGGGGACGAGCGCGATCATCACGTCGATCGGGTCGATCGGGTCGATCGAGGTGCCGGCGTCGCGCCCCCACCCACCGGCCGGCCGGTCGAACGCCCTGATCACCGGCTCGTTGCTGCCGTAGAGGAACCACGTCGGAACGTCGATGAGATCGTTCGCGTACCGCTCGTCCTGGCGCCACGTCCGGTCGGCGGACCGGTAGCCGTTGAGCATCGGCACGAAGCCCGTTCGCGTGTACTCGCCCACGATGTACTCGAAATCAGCGTCGGACATCCACGCCCACGGGAGGTCCGGGGCCGGTGGGAGCGCATCGATGTACCCGTAGCCCTCGGACGGCTTCTCGAACACGGCGAAGTAGTCCCCGTCACCGCTGAGCGCCCAGTACACCCGCTTCAGGAACTCCCGGGGATCGGCGTTCAGCTCCTCGTCGGCCGGCCCGGGTTCGTTGTAGTAGTGCAGGTGGAGGAAGTGCTCCTCGGCCATGGCGGCAGCGACGACGCTGGGGGCCGTGCTGCCGCGACCGAGGCGCGGGACGCCGAGTTGGACCAGACCCCGGATCCGTTCGGGATGACGGAGCGCGTAGCACCAGAGCATGCCGGCCCCGTGGTCCTGACCGACGAAGATGGCACGATCCGCGCCGAGCCCATCGAGGAGCAGGTTCATGTCGAGCGCCCACTGATCGGCGCTGAAGGCCTCCGGGTCGTCGCCCCCGGTGCTCTGTCCCAACCCGCGCTGGTCGATCGCGATCGCCCGGAACCCCGCCTCGGCGAGCATCGGGATCTGGTGGTGCCACGCGTACCAGACACCCGGCCAGCCGTGACACATGATCACGGGCACCCCGTCCCCCTGCTCGGCGATGTGCATGTCGAAGTCCGACAACCGGACCGTGCGATGCGTCAACTCGGACATGCGCCCCCTCGACCGTGACGCGCCGACGCGCTGCTCATGTCGTGCCGCTCATGTCGTGCTGCTCATGTCGTGCTGCTCATGTCGATCAGGAGTCGTCGGTGGTCGATCGCCCAGCGACCGTTCCGGCGCGACCAGGTGTCGATGTAGCGGGCGCGCGCGACCGTGACGGCGGCCTCGCCGCGGGCGGCCTCGGCGTGCTGCAAGGCGACCGTGACGTAGGCCTCGCTGCGCGCCGCGTCGGCGTCGAGTTCGAGGTCGATCAGCACGTTCGTGACCTGGTGGGAGCGTGCGGTCGTCCCGGCGTGCGTCTCCCAGAGCCAGTCGATCAGCCCACCGACGGGGCCCTGGTACAGCTCTTCGCCGTAGTCGGCGGTGCCGTCGGGATGCCAGACGGCGAGCGCCGTCTCGCGGTCGTAGCGGTCGACGGCGTGGCAGTACCGGTGGAGCGCCTCGGTGATCTCCTGCTTGGCCGCCGAGGCCGCGAGCCGGTCGTCGGCGCGTCCTTGCGGATCGATCCGCCACGTCACCGAGAAGTACCGATCGGCGATCCGCCAGCCGTCGGCGGTGCGCACCATCGTGTCGCGGTACCAGTGCCCGAGGAGTGCCGTCGAGCCCTCTCCGACCGGCATCGGATTGAGGCAGGGTGTCACCACTCGTGCGACGTCGCCGTCGAGCTTCACCTGCGGCGGGCCGAGCAGGTGGTAGTAGAGTCCCGGGGGCGGCATGTGGGCCGCCAACCACGCCTTCAGCTCGGTCGCCGTTCCCCGGAACGACGCCACCTCGGAGTAGTCGCACGGGGCGTCGGGCAAGAACACGGTGTCGAGCAGGTCCCAATCGTGCCCGTCGACCGCCTCGGCGTAGCGCGCCATGCAGTCGGCGATCCCGATGCGATCCGAGAGCTCATCCGACATCGCGGCGACAGTAGCCGAACGACGGCGAGGCCGGCTCGACCGCACGCGGGCCCGTCCGTCGTCGACGTGCTCGTCAGTAGTCGAAGTACTCGTCGCGGGCGCTGACCATGGGCTTCTCGAGGCGATGGGACATCCGCCAACCGTCCCCGGTGCGCCGGTAGCTCACCTCGTAGTGGCCGGTCGCCGTCCGGGTCATCGTGTGGGCCGACGCCAGGCGGCCGATCGCGACGAAGTGGAAGTTGACGTGTCCGGTCGCCTCGTCGCCGTCGATCTCGATGTACGGCAACGAGGGCAGGTGAACGCCGATGAACTTGCCGTTGAAGTCGGTGCAGAAGGCGGCCAACTCCTCCCGCCCCCGCGCGACGAACGGCGCTCGACCCCCGACCGGCTCCACCTCGAAGACACCGTCGGCCGTGAAGACGTCGGCCCATCCCGGTCCGTCGGCCTGGTCCCAGCACTTCGCGTAGCGGGCCTCGAGATTGATGAGCTCGACGTGGTCGTCGGCTCGTCCGTCATCTGCCATCGCGCCTCCTCCCGAACGTGTCGACCCGCCGTCGGCGGGTCGATCCCGACACTAACCGCCGGTCGTGCGCTGAACGGTGGGCCCGATCGTCGCCGGTGGGATCGTCCATCCGCGGCATCGGCCGGTACCGTGGGGCCAGCTACGTTCCGGGGGAACCATGACGACCGCACTCGAACCGAGGGGGCTCGACGGCAAGCTCGTCGACGCCGACAACCACTACTACGAGTCATCCGACTGCTTCTCGCGCCACATCGAGCGACGCTTCGCCGACAAGGCGGTGACCGCCTCGAGGACGCCCGACGGCGAGTGGGAGGTCCGGGTCGGGGACGTCCCGTTCGACTTCTTCGACCCGAAGTTCGACAAGACCAACCCACCGGGTTCGCTCCTCGAGGTGCTGCGGGCCAAGGACGCCTCGCCCACGTTCAAGTGGGGCGACTCGTACTCGGCCGAGAACATGCTGCCCGCGTTCCAGCGACGGGACGCTCGGCTCGCGCTCATGGACGAGCAGGGCATCGAGGCCTCGGTCCTGCTGCCGACGTTCGGCATCTCGGTCGAGGAGTACATGGTCGGCGACCCCGAGCAGCTGTACGCGAACCTCCGCTCGTTCAACCGCTGGCTGGAGGAGGAGTGGGGATACGCCGACGGCCGGATCTTCGCCCCGCCGTTGCTCTCGCTCGTCGACCTCGACCTCGCGGTCGAGGAGCTCGACCGAGTCCTCGCCGCCGGTGCGCGGATGATCCACCTCCGTCCCGGACCGATCGGCAACGGCAGGTCGCCGGCCGATCCTCACTACGATCCGTTCTGGAGCAGGGTCGACGACGCGGGCATTCCTGTCGCGTTCCACATCGCCGACAGCCGGTACCCCGACGTGTCGCTCGCGTGGGGTGAAGCGCCGAGCCCCCCGGTTCGCGAGATGTCCGCGTTCCAGTGGGCGTTCGTCCACGGTGACCGGCCGATCATGGAGACCTTCGGCGCGCTGATCTACGGCAACATGTTCGGCCGGTTCCCCAACCTGCGCTGCATCAGCATCGAGAACGGATCGGACTGGGTCCCGTACCTGTTGAAGGTGCTCGACAAGAAGAAGGGCATGGGCCGCTACGGTCCGTGGATCGGAGGTCGGCCGTCCGGTCGTCCCAGCGACACGTTCAAGCAGCATTGCTTCGTCTCGCCGTACGCTGAGGACGACGTCGGTGCCCTGATCGACTGCATCGGTGCGAGCCAGGTGCTCTTCGGCTCCGATTACCCCCACCCGGAGGGCCTCGCGGAACCGAGCAGGTTCCTGCGCTTGCTCGACGGTCGTTCCGAGACCGAGGTGCTGCAGGTGATGCGGGACAACTCCGCGAAGCTGTTGGGGATCTGAGCGGGCCCACCACCGATGCGGCCGTCCACAGCTCGCGGCGCCGAAGCGCTCATCCTCCCCGACGTCCGACCGCGCATCCCGGGCGGTCCGCAGTCGGTCGCCGACGTGCTCGAGGGCGTCACCGATCCGAACCGGGTCGCGGTGATCGGGCGACGCGGCCGGCTCACCTACGACGCGCTGGACCGTGCCGCGAACCGCGTCGCCCACGTGCTGATCGATCTCGGGATCCGCCCGGGCGACCGGGTCGGCGCGTCACTCCCGAACGACATCGACATCGTCGTCGCGTTCCTCGGCGCGATGCGCATCGGGGCGATCTGGGTCGGGATCCCCCGGGTGCTCGCGCCGACCGAGAAGGCCTACATCACGCGCGACACCGAGATGTCGCTCCTCCTGGCCGATCCGCACGTCGCCGACGAACACCGTCGGCGGAGCGACGAGTTCGTGCCCGGGCTGCGGGCCGTCACGGTCGGCGATGCCGACTGGACCGATCGGCTCGACGCGTCGAGCGACCGACGACCCGACGTGCCCGTCGACGCGTTCGCACCAGCCGCGATCGCGTACACGAGCGGGACGACCGGCCGCCCGAAGGGCGTCGTGCACAGCCAGCACAACCTCCTGGTCCCCGGAGCGGTGGCGGTGGCGGCAGGCGAGTTCCCCCCCGACGGACCGATCGCGACGTCCGCGCCGATGACGATCCTCAACCTGTTCGTGCTCGTGCCGCTGACCGCGTTCCAGGCCGGTACCTCGTGCGTGATCATGGACGACAACGACCCCGCCACGATCGCCGACTGGATCGCCGCTGAACGGGTCATGCACCTCACCGTGGTACCCACCGTGTACCACGATCTGCTCGACGAGCACTCGGCGACCGCGGACCGACTCGCATCGCTCGTCCGCCCCCGGTCGGGCGGTGCCGCGGTGACCGAGACGCTGCGCGCCCGCTGGTTCGAGAGGTTCGGGCATCGGCTGACGTCGAGTCTGGCGATGACCGAGGCGCCGACGTACGTCACCCGCGAGGACCCCGCAGAACCCCGGCTCGAGGGAGGCCTCGGCCGCGCCGTCGCCCACGTCCGGATCACGATCGTCGGCGCCGACGATCAGCCCGTCCCCACCGGGGAGGTCGGCGAGATCTGCGTCTCCCCTGCGACCGACGGGCCGTGGGCCGGCGTCTACACACCCATGTACGGCTATTGGGACCAGCCGGAGGAGACGCGACGCGCCCTGCGGGACGGGATGCTGCACACCGGCGACATCGGACGGCTCGACGAGGACGGCAACCTCTTTCTGGTCGATCGGAAGAGCTCGCTCATCATCCGCGGCGGATCGAACATCTACCCGGCGGAGGTGGAGCGTGTGCTCCACCTCGATCGCCGGGTCGACGAGTGCGTCCTCGTCCCCCGCCCCGACGAACGCCTCGGCGAGGTCACCGTCGCGTTCGTCCGCGTGACGCCCGACGCCGAGGTCGACGTCGACGAGCTGCGGGCCCACTGTGCCGAGCACCTCGCGCGGTACAAGGTGCCCGACGAGATCCTGCTCGTCGACGACTTCCCGCGGACGGCGCTGGGCAAGCCGAACCGGAGCGAGCTCGCACGTTCGCTGCAGACCACGAGCGAGACGGGAGCCGGGTGACGATGGAACTCCGACCACTCGATCAGGAGTTCGACGCCAGCGTGGCCCTCGTCACCGGGGCCGGTGCGGGCATCGGACGTGCGATCGCCCGGCGGCTCGCCGCCGGTGGTGCCACGGTGGTGGTCACCGACAAGCACCAGGGCCGGATGGACGCGGTCGTCGAGGAGATCGTGGCCGCGGGTGGCGCCGCCGTCGGCCACGTCCTCGACATCGAGCAACGGGACCACTTCGACGCCGTCCTCGGCGATGTCGAACGCGAGCTCGGGCCGATCACCACCTACGTGTGGAACGCCGCGCTCAACAAGCAGCAGCCCATCTTCGACCACGACCCCGAACTGTTCGACCGCATCGCGTACGCCAACATCAACAACTGCTGGTACTCCTGCATGCTGGTCGCCAAGCAGATGCAGGCCGCGGGCGGCGGGTCGATCACCATGATCGGTTCGATCGCCCCCGACGTCCGCGCAACGGATCGGGAGCCCCCATACGCCATGTCGAAGGCGGCCGTGCGGGCACTCGTGGGCGGGATCGCGACGGCTGGTGGCCCGCTGAACATCCGGTGCAACGAGGTGGTCATGGGACTGGTCACCGGGACACGGTTCACCGACAGCCAACCGGAAAAGGCGCGCCACTTCGTCGCCGGCGTGCCGCTCGGACGGAACGCGACGACCGACGACATCGCCGAGGCGGTCGCGTTCTTGGCCTCCGACCGGGCGGCGTTCGTCACCGGCGAGGTGATGAACGTCACCGGCGGGGCGACGTTCACGCTGTGACGCGACCGGCTCGCGGAGCGGGACCCGGCATCCACGACACGGCATCCACGACACCGCGTCCACGAGACCGCATCCACGACACGGCATCGACGAGAGGACACGAACGACTCCCATGGGTGACGAACGTCAGCACGAACCCGAGCGATCACGGGCCTATCTGGACGCGGCCGCAACCGTCAGCAACTGGGGGCGGTGGGGTGACGACGACGAGGTCGGGACCCTCAACCTGATCACGGCGGAGAAGCGCCGGGCCGCCGCATCACTGGTGAAGCGTGGCGCGGTGTTCTCGTTGGCGCTCCCTCTCGACAGCCGCGGCCCCCAACGGGGCGGCCGGCGTTCCAACCCGCTGCACGTCATGACCCGGACCGGGCTCGACCCGGAGTCGATCAACGGCTTGGGCGACGGCTCGCAGTTCACCGACGACATGGTCGTGCTCCACCTGCAGAGCTCGACGCAATGGGACGCCCTCGCCCACGTCTACTACGACGGCGAGCTGTACAACGGCTTCCCCGCCGGGTCCGTCGACAGCCGCGGCGCGCGCCACTGTGGCATCGATCGGGTACACGACCGGTTCGTCTCGCGCGGGGTGCTGCTCGACGTCGCGCGCCTGCACGACGTGACCACACTGCCTCCGGGCCACGCGATCAGCGCGGACGAGCTCGACCGAGCGGCCGCCGCGGGGGGCGTGGCGGTGGAGGAGGGCGACATCGTGCTCGTGCGGACGGGCCTCATGGCCACGTGGCACGACACCGGGCGCTGGGACGCGTTCTCCGAGCCGCAGCCCGGCCTCCACCACGAGGTCGCGACGTGGCTCCACGAGCGCGGCGTCGCCGCCGTCGCCGCGGACAACCTGATGGTCGAGGCGATGGGTGTGGTCGACGGCGTCGCCTGCCCGCTCCACATGCTCGCGTTGCGCGACATGGGGCTCTGTCTCGGCGAGTTCTGGGACCTCGAGGAGCTCGCGGCCGACTGCGCCGCGGACGGTGTCCACGAGTTCATGCTCGTCGCCCAGGCGCTGCCGTTCACGGGCGCCGTGGGCTCGCCGGTCAACCCGCTCGCGCTCAAGTAGCCGACCGCAACGCGGTCACGCGCCGAACGCGAGGGGCGCTCCGGGCGTCGGCCACGTGCACGCGATCAGGCGGCCCGTCTCGGCGACCGTGATGTACGCGGTGCGCAGGTCCGCGCCTCCGAAGCAGATGTTGGTCACCATCCGGTCGTGGAGCGCCGGCGGCAACCAGTGCTGCACGACCTGCTCCCCGTCGGCCGACACCTCGGTCACGCACCCTCGCAGCAGCGTCCCGATGCAGATCGTCCCGGCCGCGGTCACGGCGAGCGAATCGAACAGCTGGTCGCCCGGCAGTCCGCAGACGAGCGTCGTCGGGTCGCGCGGCTCGGCCGGGGCGAGCTCGCCCGGGCCGGCGATCTCCCGCCGGCGGAGCCGCGCGGTGGCCGTCTCCGCGAAGTACAACGTGGATCCGTCCGGCGAGATGCCGATCCCGTTCGGCGATTCCGCCGGGTGGATCACCTCGACCGGCACGTCGGAGCCGGCCGGCACGTAGTACACCGACCCCAGATCACGCTCGCGCCCCCGGACCTTCCCCGTGTCGGTGAACCAGAACCCTCCGGCGGCATCGAACACGATGTCGTTCGGACCCGAGAGCCGCCGCCCCTCGCACGAATCGGCCACGACGTCGCGCTCGCCGGTCGCCAGGTCGACGCGTTCGACCCAGCCGCCGGTGTACCCGCCGCGCGCGTAGCGACCGCCGTTGTTGCACACGTAGAGGGCACCGTCGGGTCCGACCGCCGCGCCGTTCGGGCCACCGTCGCACTCCGTGACGACCTCGACCGCACCGTCGCCGTCGACCCGCACGACGGTGGCGGCGTCGATGTCGGTGAACAGCACCGAGCCGTCGTCGAGCGCCACGGGGCCCTCGGGGAACTCGAACCCCTCGGCGATCACCCGGGCGTCGTCGATCACCCGGGTCGGCACCGAGTCGGGGTGCCACGGCGGCGGACGGTCGGTCGGCGTCATCGGAGCTCCCGGAAGAAGTCGCGGATGCTCGTGGCGACGAGATCGGGTTCCTCCCACGACGCGAAGTGACCCCCGCTCGGGAGGTCGACCCAGTGGTGCACGTCGTGGGAGCGCTCGACCGTCTCGCGCGGGACCTGCTTCGGCGGGAAGTTCGGACGGTCGCGAGCCATCGCCACACCCGTCGGCACGCCGAGTCGGCGCCCGGGGGAGACCGGTGGGTCGTGGTGCACCCGTTCGTAGTACATCCGGATCGACGACGCGATCGACCGTGTCGACCAGTACCAGGTGACGGTGGTCAGGAGGTCGTCGTAGGAGTAGCGCGTCGTGACGTCACCATCGCAGTCGCTCCACGTCCGGAACTTCTCCACCAGCCACGACGCCAGCCCGGCCGGCGAATCGGTCAGTGCATGCCCCAGCGACTGCGGCTTGGTGCGATGCAACGCCGCGTACGCACCCTCGACGGCCCCCCATCGCGCCGAACGCGACCGGTACGCCGACTCGGCGTCGCTCGGAGGTGGGGCGGGCGGCTCGAACGACGGCGGCGGCATCAGGTTCGGGTCGTGGGTGTGGTAGCCGACGACGAGCTCGGGGTGCTCGAGCGCGATCCAACCGTTGACGAACGTCCCGGCGCCCGTGCTGTGGAGCGCGAGGCGGTCGTAGCCGAGTCCCTCGACGACGAACCGCCGGATCACGTCCGCGGCGGCGGCGTAGCCGTTCCCCGGCGGCAACGGCTCGGAGTAGCCGAAACCCGGGAACGACGGGACGACGACGTGGAAGGCGTCGGCCGGGTCACCGCCGAAGCGGGCCGGATCGGCGAGCCGCTCCGCGAGCCGGAGCATCTCGAGATAGCCACTCGGCCAGCCGTGGGCGAGCACGATCGGGAGTGGGTCGTCGCCCGCCCCCGGGAGGTGGACCGCGTGGAGACGCCGCCCATCGACGTCGGCGACGACCTGATCGAGCTCGTTGAGTCGACGCTCCTGCGCCCGCCAGTCGAATCCGTCGCGCCAGTAGCCGACCAGATCGGCGAGGAAGCCGCTCGCGGTGCCGTACGACCAGTCATCGGCGTCGGCGGGCAGGTCGTCGGCGATCCGCGTCAGCGCCAGCCGCTGGGACAGATCGTCGAGGACAGGTCGTGGTACTTCGATCTCGAATGCCGTCGGTCGCAACACGCTCACACCCCCGACGGGGGATCGTAGGCCTGCGGTCGTCCGCCCGAGAAAATCGGCGCGGCGGTCATGCGATGGCGCGGAACCGTGGGACGAAGGCGACGAAGACCGCGGTTGCCGCGATGAGGACGGCGCCGAGCGAGAAGATCGCCATCTGGGGGCCGACGAGCTCCATGTAGATGCTGACGGCGAACGTGCCCACCGACATCAGGCTGAACTGCATCATGTAGATCGCCATCACCCGCCC
>SKSP01000266.1 GCA_007122945.1 Ilumatobacteraceae bacterium
GGCATAGCTCCAGTCGAGGGCGACGATGCCGCCCGCTGCGGGTTCACGGAAGTTGTCGGGTGTGGCGTCGCCGTGGCACACCCCTCTCGGCACGGACCTGAGCCGCTCGAGCAGAAGGGGGTGTGAGCGCTCGGTGAGATCCGCGTTCTGTGCTCACTGAAATCCCCGGTTGATGTCGGGGTCTTCTGGCCGGTGTCAACCATCCACCACTCGTGATGGGTGGCTCCTCCAAGTTGTCGAGCGACCAAGCCACGACAACGTTGGAGGAGCCGCTCTCCATGATGAACCAGGAGACGTACGTGAAGATCAAACAACTGCGCGAGCAGGGCTGGACGATCGCCGAGATCGCCGCTGAGACCGGATTCCACCCGGAGACGATCTCGATCCGGTTGAAGTCCGGCGAGCCGCCGACACGCCGGCGGGTGCCCGATGAGACGCTCGTGATGAACGCCCACTGGAAGCAACGGATCGCAACTCTGATCGGGACCTACCCGCGTCTGTTGGGGATCAGTGTCCACAACAAGCTCCGCGCCGAAGGTTTCGCGGGCGGCTACTCGACAGTGACCCGCGAGCTGCGGGCTCAGCGGGGTCCGAGGTTCTCGCCGGCGGATCGGGCATCGATGCCGATCCACACCGACCCGGGCGAGGAAGCCCAGTTCGACTTCTGCGACCTGTCGGATTGGGCCGAGCGGTGGGGATGGCCGACGCCGTTGTGGTGTTTCGGGATGATCTTGTGCTGGTCGCGTTGGCGGCGGTGGTGGTTCACGACCTCCGAGGACCGCCACCACACCTTCGAAGGCCTCGCCCGGTTCTTCGATGCCGCCGGCGGGATCCCCTCGGCGTGCCGCACCGATCGGATGGGCGCCCTCGGTCGATCGCAGGGGCAGCGGTTCGTGTTGCACCCGCCGACGGTCGGGTTCGCCGCCCACCACGGCGTGGCGATCACGTCGTGCAAGGCCCGCGACGCGAAACGCAAGGGCAAGGTCGAGCGGCCGTTCCGTCAGCTCCAAGAGACGTTCCTGCCCGAGGTCGAACTCGACGGCATCCCGACCGATCTCGCCGATCTGAACCGGCGCGCCGAGCTCTGGCTCGACACGCGCGTGCATGCGGTGGCGTCGCGCACGACCGGTGAACCACCCGCTGGACGGCTCGACGTTGAGCGGGCGTTCTTGTCGCCGTTGCCGCGGGTGCGGTTCGACACCGACTACGTCGAGACCCGCCGGGTCCACAACATCGTCCCGTTCATCGCCGTCGACGGGGTCCGCTACTCGGTGCCACCCGAGATCTTGGGTCAGCTCGTCGAGGTCCGCCGCCCGGTCGATGCCGACACGTTCACGATCCGCTGCGGCGGACGCACCGTCGCCACCCACCACATCACCAGCGCCGTCTCGCCGGCCGACATCGTGTGGGACTCGACGCATCGGGCAGCGACCGAACAGATCGCCATGCGCGACCGCACCGATCGTGGTCGGCATCTTCGCCTCGCGCCACCGCCGCCGGTTGAGCCGCCGGCACGGCTCGATCTCGACGGCGACTTCGACGTCGACAACATCGATCTCGACGCCCGCTACGGCGACGGGGGTGAGCTCGCATGAGCCTCTACGAACAGATCAAAGCCGACCTCGGCTACCTCGGCTTGGACGCCGCCGCCGGATCGTTCGCCACCCTCGCCGAACAGGCCCGCACCGACGACTGGACCCACATCGAGTTCCTCGCCCGGCTCGTCGCCGAACAAGCCACCGCCGACCGGGACCGACGGTTGGCGGCCCGGCTCCGCTACGCCCGGTTCCCCTACCGGCGCACGATCGACGAGTTCGACTTCGAGTTCCAACCTTCTGTCGACCGCAAACTGATCGACGATCTCGCCACCTTGCGGTTCATCGACGAGAACCGGCCGATCATCTTCCTCGGCCAGCCCGGCTGCGGCAAGACCCACCTCGCCGTCGCGCTCGCCACCCTCGCGGTCGAGGCCGGCTACCGCGGGTACTTCACCACCGCCGACGCCATGTGCAAGACCTTGGTGCGCGCCCAACTCGAGGGCAGCTTCGCCACGAAGCTGAAGACCTACACCGCACCCACCGTGCTGGTGATCGACGACGTCGGACTGCTCCCAATCGGAGGCACCGACGGCGCCGCCGCGTTCTTCCACGTCGTCAACACCCGCCACGACAAGGGCCACCCGACAATCGTCACGACCAACCGCGGGCTCCCCGCATGGGGCGAGATCTTCGGCGACACCGTCGTCGCCGCCGCCATCTTGGATCGACTCATGCACCACGCCGTCGTGTTCAACATCCGCGGCCCGTCATGGCGACTCCGCGAACACAACGGCCTCGAGATCGCCACCCGAACCACCGACGGCTAGCCTCACTCCACCGGCCACAACGACTCCCAATCACCGCGGTTTTCGGTGAGCGTCGATCACGACTTCTCCCGAGCGCTCACAACGCCAGCACGAACGGCCAGAACGGCGAGTTGAACGAGGTTCGGACGTTGCCCACACGAATCACCGTGGCATCTGACTCGGACCGTTCGTTCCCCAACCGAAGGGCGAAGCGGCTACGGAATCGATGCTCGGGCTGACCGCTGACGCGAAGATGATCCTTGGCGACGTAGTCAGCCGACTTGAGTGACACGGCGCTTGCGCACTCCTCGGCAATCTTGTTGACGTCGCTCCACGAGTTGATCTCGACGATTCCGAGCCACTCCTTCAAGCAGTGGACGTACTCGTCGAGTACAGCGCCGAGGCATCCGTCGGCGCTGTACTGCAGCACCGACCGCCAGTA
>SKSP01000222.1 GCA_007122945.1 Ilumatobacteraceae bacterium
CGATGCGGGTTCGCCCTCGAGGTCCACACGGGCGTGGTCCTGGCGGCCGTACACGAACAGGACGAGCTCGCCGACCGGGCCGCGGACCGTCACCGACGGTTCGCCCTTCTTGGCGACGAGCGGGGCGCGCCCGTCGGTCGGTTCGAGTACGAGGCCGGTCGGGACCGAGCGGGCGAGCAGCTTGATCATCCGCCCGAGCGCGGCGTGGAGGTCGTCGGCCAGCTCGCCCCGCAGCTCGCGCGGCTCCCACGGCTCCTGCGCCCGGCGGACGTCCTCGTGGTGGACGTAGAACTCGATGGTGTTGGCGAGCCGGTCGACCGGGCCGAGCCGGGTCGGCGACCACCGGGGTGGTCCCGACCGCACCGTCTCGACCAGGGCCGTCCACGGCGTGGCGGCGGCGTTCGACTGCACCTTCTCGGTGTGGCCCGCCAGCTGCTTCAGGACCAAGCCGGCGGCCGCGTCGGGTCGTCGCTCCCGGGTCACGACGTGGGCCGCGAGGTCGCGGGTCGTCCAACCTGCGCACAGCGTCGGCGCATCGGGCCCCACCTCGTCGAGGAGGTCCGAGAGGGCGGCACGTTCGCTGGCGGCGGCGGTTGTCATCGATCCACCGTACCCACCGTTCGGGCGGTGCTCCACCCGAGGTGGCGGTAGCGTCGCGCGCTCGGTCCGATCGGCCGACTCGCTGCGGCCGCCCTCGGCCACGCTGCGCCAACCCTGCACCCGACTGCGCCCGACCCGACGAACCCCGGAGCTCCCGTTGAACCCTGACCAACTCCGTGACGCGCTGCGGCACCTCGCCCGGAACCTCCGGTGGACCTGGAACCACCGCACCGCCACCCTCTTGTCCCAGGTCGCCGACATCGCCGAGCCCGGCCTCGATCCCGAACGGCATCCCCTCGCCGCGATCGACGCTCTCGACGACGCCCGGCTCACGACGCTCACCACCGACGAGGTGTGGCTGGGCGGCATCGCCGACGCGATCGCCGAGCTCGACGCCGAGCTGGCCACCACCGTCGAGTCGCCCGACGTCGTGTACTTCTCGCCGGAGTTCGGCATCAGCGAGGCGGTGCCGCAGTACTCCGGCGGGCTCGGCATCCTGGCCGGCGACCACCTGAAGGCGGCGAGCGATCTCGGCGTGGCGCTCGGCGCCGTCGGACTGTTCTACCGGGAGGGCTTCTTCCGCCAGTCGGTCGTGGACGGCGAGCAGTCCGAGCGCATCGAGACGTATGCGCCCGAGGATCTCGGTTGCGCCGATACCGGTGTCGCCGTGGAGGTCCCGATGGCGAACCGCACCGTCGTCGCCAAGGTCTGGCGGATGGACGTCGGCCGGGTGCCGCTGCTCCTGCTCGACACCGACGTCGACGCCAACGACGCCGCCGACCGGGCGATCACCGACCGCCTCTACGGCGGCGATCGTCGGCACCGTCTGGAACAAGAGCTCGTGCTCGGCGTCGGCGGTGCGCGCGCCGTCGCCGCCGTCGGGTGGACACCGGGCGTGCACCACCTCAACGAGGGTCACGCCGGGTTCCTCGTGCTCGAGCTGCTCGACCGGGAGCTCACCGACGGGGCGCCCACCATCGACGCGGCGATGACCGACATCGGGCCGGGCGTGCTGTTCACCACCCACACGCCGGTGCCCGCGGGCATCGACCGCTTCGACCGGTCGCTCGTCGAGCCCTACCTGCGCGCATGGTCCGAGCGGTGGGAGGTCCCGACGAACGCCGTGCTGGCGCTCGGTGCGGACCCCGACGACGCCCTCGAGGTGTTCAACATGGCGGTGCTGTGCCTGCAGACGGCCGGTCGGGCGAACGGCGTGTCGCGGCTCCACGGCGAGGTCAGCCGTGAGCTGTTCGCCGCGGTGCCCGGTGGCAGCCGGATCGGTTCGGTCACCAACGGCGTGCACGCCCGCACGTGGGTGCACCCGGTGCTGCAGGACACCTTCGACGAGGTGCTCGGCCCGAGCTGGGCCGACGGCGATCCCGACGCCTGGTCGTGGGTGACCGACATCGACGACGAGCACCTCGGTGCGATCCGCCGCACGATGCGCGCCCCGCTCACCGAGCTCCTCGCAGCGCGCGACGGGGTGACGCTCGACCCGGACGCGCTCGTCGTCGGGTTCGCCCGTCGCTTCGCGACGTACAAGCGCGCCACGCTGTTGCTCCGCCACCCCGAGGTGCTCGCCGACCTGCTCGGCGACGACGAGCGGCCGGTCCACGTCGTGTTCGCCGGCAAGGCGCATCCTGCCGACGGCGCCGGCAAGGCGCTCCTCGCCGAGGTCGTGGCGCACGGCGTGTCAGCGGCGTCGAACGGTCGGTTCACGTTCGTGCCCGATTACGACATGGGTGTGGCGCGAGCGATGTACGCGGGCTGCGACGTCTGGTTGAACACCCCGGTCCGCCCACACGAGGCGTCCGGCACGAGCGGTGAGAAGGCGGCGCTGAACGGGACGCTGAACTGCTCGATCCGCGACGGGTGGTGGGCGGAGATGTCCGACGGCCGCAACGGGTGGGACATCCCGCTCTCCTCGGCGGAGGTCGCTGCGACCCGCGACGACGAGGAGTCCGCCGCCACCCTGGAGCTGCTGGCGACGATCGCCGCCGAGTACCACGCGGACGGTCGGGGCCTCGTGTCGGCCGCCTGGCTGGAGCGGGTCCGGCACGCCTGGGTCACCCTCGGCCCACGGGTGACCGCGGCGCGGATGCTCCGCGACTACGAGCGAACCCTCTACGCCCCCATGCTCGCCGCCACCCCCTGACGCCCCTGCCCCGCCCCGCCCCTGCGGCCC
>SKSP01000018.1 GCA_007122945.1 Ilumatobacteraceae bacterium
GCGGCCTCACGGGCGTTCAACGTTGCCTGGTAGTGCGAGAACGTGACCCGCAACGGCGGGTCGTCGAAGCGTTGCTGGTTGATCCAGGCGCGGTGCTTGAGCGTCCAGTTGTCCCCGCCACGCCACACCCGCCCGTGACGCAACAAGAACTTGCCCAACCGGTGCCGCGCCCGGGTCTGATCCAGCACCATGTCCGCGTTCGCCCGGCACAGATCCCGCACCGCCTCCTCAGCAACGGTCGGCACCCGCACCGCGGTCAACTGACCGGCTCGGAACAGCATTGCCATCCTCGCGGCATCGCGACGGTCGGTCTTGACCCGATCACCAGGGCGCGCCGGGATCAACGACGGCGCGATCACCTCGCAACGCACACCCGCTTGGCGCATCGTGCGAGCCAGCTCATAACCAGTCGGGCCGGCCTCATAACACGCCCACACCCGATCCGGATCGTCGAACCGGCAGATCAGCCGACGCACCGACTCGTCATCGGCACTGATCTTGTCGACCACCGGCACCGTCGAGCCGGGCTCCAACACGCCAGTCGAGATGGTGTTCTTGTGCACATCCATTGCCAGGACACGCACATCTGGAGGAACATGAACAACGGACACGGTCGGCTCCTTCCGTATGTGGCTCGGTTCACCTCATGGTGCACAACCCACGCAAGATGCGGAACGGGCCGGCCGTTCCATACTCACTGATCCCCGGAGCGATGTCTGTCGCGCCACCGTCATGTTGCGGCCTCGTAGGCGGCCACCCGGATCGCGTCGACGGTTCCTGCGATTCGGACGGACTGGTCGAGTGTCATGAGCGGGCTCTCGGGCTCGCCTTCCCGGAGGCATCGCATGACCTCCAGTGCCTCGTGGGCGAATCCGTGGCCGTGCTTCTTCACCCGGTGCCGTCGGGTGTTCCGGGCTGCCAACGAACGAGTTGCCCGAGCCGCTCGCGTGAGGGCCGGCGAGGCCCGGACGAGACGGCGGACGCGTTCGGTCGGTGGGTCGTCCGGAGCGGGCGCCGTGGTCGCAGGTCGTCGGCTCACCTCGAACGCCGGCGGGGCGCAGATCGGTCCGTGCAGCCGGATGGTGCCGCCGTCGCCCGCGATCAACGCCTCGTTGGGTCCGACCGAGCCCAGCGCGACCGAGAGCAGGGCGGTCCGCCCCTGCGCGTCCCTGAGCAGCGCCGCTGTGGAGAGGTCGACGCCCGTCGGCGCCATCGCGCTCGTCGCCGCGACGTGCACGGGGGGTCCCAGCAGGAGATCGGCGAGGGAGACCGCGTACACGCCCAGGTCGAGGAGGGCGCCGCCTCCCATCGACGGGTCGAACAGGCGGCTGGTCGGGTCGAAGGCGACGTTGACGCTGAAGTCGGCATGCACCGTGCGAATCTCGCCGATCGTGCCTCGCCGGATCAGGTCGACAGCCTCGCGGACAGCGGGGATGAACCGCATCCACATCGCCTCCATGCAGAAGAGGCCGCGTGCTCGTGCCTCGTCCACGATCTCGCGGACCTCGGCGGCGTTCATCGCGAACGGCTTCTCGCACAGGACCGGCTTGCCGTTGGAGAGGCACAACAGCGAGTCGGGCAGGTGCCGATGATTGGGTGTCGCGACGTAGACGACGTCGACGTCCGGATCGCTCACCAGGTCCTCGGCCCGCGCGTGACACCGGAGCGCCCCGTGCCGGTCGGCGAAGCGTTGCGCACGCTCCTCGGAACGCGACGTGACGGCGACGAGCCGAGCTTCGGGCAGCGAGCGCAGGTCGGATGCGAAGCCGTCGGCGACGACCCCGCAGCCGATGATCCCCCAGCCGATCGGGCCGTCACGTGTGGTCAACTCGCCCATGGCATCGGCTCGATCGGTTCGAAGCTGGTCGTCATGTGATACGTGGAGCGCTCGCGCAGGGCCTGGTCCATGGCGAGGACGATCTCGGTCGAGTGGAGGCAGTACTCGGCGGAGAGTCGCGGAGCCCGTTGTTGCCGTATCGCGTCGGCGAGATCGGCGAGCCCGCGCGCGAAGTCCATCTGCTGCGTCCCGCGGTACCGGTAGCGCTGGGGCCGACCGAGGAGCCGGATCCGCCGACGCGGCAACCACTGGTGTCGAGGGCCGAGGTTGACCGATCTCCTGACCCTCACGGGTGAATCGTAGAACCAGGTGTCGTCGATGGAGAGCACACCCTTGTCGCCCACGACCCTCACGGAGTGGTCGTGCGGGGCGATCAGGCTGCAGGTGATCCGGGCGATCACGCCGGAGGCGAAGCGGATCACCGCGACCGAGAAGTCGGTCCCGTCGGTCGCCACCCCTGCCTTGTCGGGGATCAGCCGCTCGGCGAAGCCGGTGACGGTCTCGGCCGGACCGAACATCGCCGGCAGCCACGAGACGACGTAGCCGGCGTGTTCGATGACGGTGCCGATCTCGAACTCGTCGCGAGCGGGCCACGGGGCTCCTGAAGCGCTCGTCCACGAGGCGAAGGGCATCCGGTGGACCAGTCCTTCGTCCATCTCGGCGTAGACCAAACGGACCGTTCCGACGCGGCGGTCGCGGACCGCGCGCCAGAGCGTCTGCGCCGTCTCGCCGAGGAGGCTGCACGGTGCCGACGAGAGCAGGAGTTGCCGTTCGGCCGCCAGCTGCACGAGCTGGGTCGCCTGGTCGAGGCGCATCGCGAGAGGCTTCTCCGAGTACACGTGCTTGCCGGCCCGGAGCGCTGCTTCGGTGACCTCGGCGTGACTCCGCGGGTTCGTCAGGTTGGCGACGATCTCCACCCGCGGATCGGCCAACAGCTCCTCGTACGAC
>SKSP01000562.1 GCA_007122945.1 Ilumatobacteraceae bacterium
CGTCCTCGTCCTCGTCGACGTCCGCAGTGGTCGCCTCGATCGACGAGTTGCCGGTCGGCTCGCTCCGCATGGTGCGCGTCGGCGATCGGCGGGTCTGCCTCGTGCGGACGTCGGCCGGCGTCTTCGCCCTCGACCACGCCTGCCCGCACGAGGGCTACGGGTTGACCCAGGGGTCGCTCGACGGCGAGCTGCTGACGTGTGCCTGGCACAACTGGAAGTTCCGGGTCGGGGACGGCGCGTGCGTGCTCGGCGAGGAGGGCGTGCGGACCCACCGGGTCGACGTCGGCGCCGACGGGTCGGTCCGGGTCGCGATCGACGAGCCGGATCCCGCTGACGAGCGAGATCGCCTGTTCGCCAGCCTCGACCGCGCGATCGAGAAGGACCGGCTCGGCCAGACCGCACGCGATGCCGTCCGGCTGCTGCGGGCCAGTGCGGACCCCGGTGAGGTGGTGTGGCGGGCGATCGCCCACGGCGCGCCGCGCAACGAGTTCGGGTGGGGCCACTCGGTCGCGTCCGCCGCCGACTGCCTCGCGATGGTCGAGCACTACGACGGCGACGAGCGCGCCCTGCCGATCGTGCAGGCGATCGCCAACCTGTCCGAAGAGGCGCGTGACCGACCGGTCCGGCCGTTGCCCGACCCGGTGCGATCGCTGCCGGGCGACCCGTCCGCGGCGTTCCGGCGCGCCGTCGAGGAGGAGCGGCTGGAGGAGGCCGAGGCGCTCGTCCTCGGCGCGATCGAAGCCGGCCTCGACGCCGACGCGCTCCGCAGCTGGTTCACGACAGCGGTGAGCGACCACCACCTGTCGTACGGGCACGGTGCGATCTACGCGCAGAAGGCGTTCGAGCTGCTCGACCGACTCGGCTGGGACCGTGCCCCCACCGTTCTGCCGCACCTCGTGCCGAGCATCGTGTACGGGACCCGGGAGGACACGTTGCCGTACATGCGCCCCTTCGTCCGGGCGCTCGGCGACGTCGACCTCGGCGCGCTCGCCGACGTGGGGACCGTCGCGGACTGGGACGACGAGGGCGGCGTGCTGCGTGACGCGGTGCTCGGGGCCGACCGCACGGCACCGCTCTCCGCGGCGGTGCGGGCCCTGCGGGACGGCGCCGGGGTCGACCGCCTGCTCGACGTCGTGGTGGCCGCGGTGAGCGAACGGTTGCTGCGCTACGACCTCGCCGGCGAGCTGGACTTCGACGACGACTTCGGGTGGCTCGACATCACCCACGGGCTCACGTACGCCGACGCGGCCCGTTGGCACCACGCCGGGGCGCCCGGCCCGGACACGGTCCGGCTCGCACTGTGGTGCGTGTTCCAGGCGCACTGGACCGGCCGCCACGAGTGGCACACCACCGTCGGACCGAACGCGCTGTACGACGGCGTTGCCAGCTCTGGGCCCGCCACGACCGAGGAGCTCGTCGCCGCGTGCCGGGAGCACCGGCCCGACGCCGCGGTGGCAGCGGCTGCCGGCCTGCCGCTCACCGATGCCGCGTCGACGTTGCAACACGCCGCCCTGCTCGACGGCACGACCGCACCGATCGTCCACGCCCACGCCGTCAAGACCAGCCGGGCGGCGGCCCGCGAAGCCGCTCGCTCCGGGAGCGTGTTGCCGCTCGCCGCCACGGCTCGCTTCGTCGCCGCCCCGAAGCTCGAGCGCTTCGTCGCCGCGACGGTCACCCGGTCGATCGAGTTCGTGGCCGGCCGTCGCCCCGAGGAGTGATCGAGCGGGTGCGCCGGCACCGACGTGTCATCAGAAGTGACCGGATCCGGTCACTTCTGATGACTCCTGTGGCGACGGCGCCGGTGGGTCGGACCGTCGCTGGCCGATGACGGCGATCGCGACGGCTACCGCGATCACGAGGCCGAACACGACGGCCCAGAACCCGGGGCGCTCGCCGAGTTGGTCGGCGATCCGTTGCTGGATGCCCTCCACGAACCGGATGCCCTGGTTGCGGGCCGCCAGCGGGTCGTTGAGGTTGACGATCCAGAACCACGTGATCCAGGAGCCGACGACGATCAGGACCGCGCCGCTCACGCGGCCGACGTAGCGCATCGAGCGGCGCATCCAACGCACGAGGCCGTCCTTGGCGAGCGCGAGGGCGAGGGTCACCACGACGAGCAGCATCGACATCCCCGCTCCGTAGGCCATGAAGGTCACGAATCCCGAGGCGAAGTTGGTCGCGCGGGTCGTCGATGCGCTGATGACGACGAGGAAGATCGGCAGTCCGCACGACAGCGAGGCGATCGCGTACGACACCCCGAACCCGAACACCGAGCCGTACCCCCGCCCGCCCCCGCCGCGGCCGAGCTTCGGGAGCGAGAAGGTGGGCTCGTAGCGGAAGAACGCCATCGCGACGCCGAGCACCACGAGGAGCACACCGACGACGAGCGCTGCCCACGGGATCACGTCGATCACCGCTCGCAGGCCGAGCGTGACGAGGATGCCCACGAACCCGAACACGACGAGGAACCCGAGCGACACGACGCCACCGACGGCGAGCGCCCGCGAGAGGTTGGTGCCGACGCCCCCCGTGGCCACTTCGTCGTCGCCGTCGAGGCCGACGAAGTACGACAGGTACGCCGGCAGCATCGCGAACCCGCACGGGTTGAGCGTCGCGACGAGCCCGGCGGCGAAGGCGAACGCGAGCGGTGCGTCGATCACGGCACCGGTACCTCGAAGAGCTCCTCGACCCGTCGTTCGAGGGTCGCCAGGTCGATCGCGCCGTTGTCGCGGTCGAGGATCTCGCCGTCGGCCGACACGTACACGGTGGTCGGCATCGAGAA
>SKSP01000542.1 GCA_007122945.1 Ilumatobacteraceae bacterium
GCCGGTAGCGTCGCGCCGGTGCGCCCCCGCTCCGCCCGTCCGCCTCGTACCCGTGCGCCCCGCACCCGCCTCCTCGCGCCCGTCCTCGCCGTCGCGCTCCTCGCCGCCGCGTGCGGCGGTGACGACGCCGGCGGAGCGGCCGACGACGGCGCACCCGACGACACGGTCGTGTCCGACCTCGAGCTCGAACCGATCGACGACGAGGCATCACCCGACGAGCAGCCCGACGACGCACCCGGCGACGACGCACCCGGCGACGACGCATCGGGCGACGACCGGCCGATCGTCGAGGTGCCCGCCGAGGTCCCGACCGAGCTGATCGTCACCGACCTCGCCGAGGGGGCCGGACCGGCCGCCCGCAGCGGCGACTCCGTGGTCGTCGACTACGTCGGCGTCGTGACCGCCACCGGCGTCGAGTTCGACAACTCGTGGGACCGCGACATCCCCTTCAGCGTGCGCCTCGGGGAGGGACGCGTGATCGCCGGATGGGACGAGGGCCTCGTCGGCGTGCGGACGGGCGGCCGCCGCCAGATCGACATCCCCGCCGAGCTCGCGTACGGCGAGAACCCGCCGGGTGGTTCGGCGATCAGCGCCGGCGACGCGCTGACGTTCGTGGTCGACGTGCGGGCCGTGATCGAGTCGGTCGAACCCGACGACCAGCCCGACCTGGACATCGAGCCGTCGGTCGGGCGCACCGAGCTCGGCATCGACGACATCGAGGTCGGCGACGGCGCCGAGGTGGAGCTCGACCAGACCGCCATCGTGCATCTGATGCTGCTGCGCGGCGACGACCTCGAGGTGCTCGAGAGCACGTGGAGCTTCGACGATCCGGCCCAGATCGTCATGGCGCCCGGCGGCGCGATCGACGGGCTCGTCGACGGGCTCGTCGGGATGCGGGTCGGTGGCCTCCGGGTGATCTCGATGCCGCCGTCGTTGGCGTTCGGCCCCGAGGGCGTCCCCGAAGCGGGCCTCGACGGCGACACCGACGTGATCATCGTCGCCCACCTCGTCGGCCTGTACTGACAGCGCCGGCGCGTGCCGCCCCCCGGATCGGGTCGGGCGGGATGGCTGCTGGTTCCTCTCCACGCCCACTCCGAACGGTGGCGCGGTGGCACGGTGGCACGGTGGCACGGTGGCGCGGGAAACTTCGCCGGCGATGTCGAGAATCCGGGTCCGGCTCCGTCCCAGACCGAGCGCGGCCGAACGGGCTGCTGTCACGAGAGGAGAACACCATGGCCAAGTACCTGTTCCTCAAGCACTACCGAGGAGCGCCATCACCCGTGAACGACGTCCCCATGGACCAGTGGACACCGGACGAGGTCGAGGCCCACGTCACGTTCATGAGCGACTTCGCGGCTCGGCTCGAGGGCACCGGTGAGTTCGTCGACGGGCAAGGGCTGTCACCAGAGGGCGTCTGGGTCCGCTCCGACGGCGAGGGGCGACCGCCCGTCACCGACGGCCCGTTCGCCGAGACGAAGGACCTGATCGCGGGGTGGATGGTGGTCGACGTCGACAGCTACGAGCGGGCGATCGAGCTCGCCGGCGAGCTGTCGGCCGCGCCGGGTGCCGGCGGGGAGCCGATCCACGAGTGGCTCGAGGTCCGAACCTTCCTCGCCGCCCCGCCTTCCGTCACCGAGTGACCGTGCACGAGGTCGAACTGCGCGAGCTCGTCCCGCAGGTCCTCAACGTCCTCGTCCGTCGCGGCGCCGACTTCGCGACGGCCGAGGACGCGGTGCAAGAGGCACTCATCGGTGCGCTCGTCGCCTGGGATCACGAGAGACCCTCGGATCCGAAGGGCTGGCTGATCACGGCGGCCTGGAGAGCGTTCGTCGACCTGGCGCGATCCGACGGTGCCCGTCGTGTCCGAGAGGCCCGGATCGACACCCAGCCACCGATCGGCGCCGTGCCGAGCGCGGACGACACACTGCGCCTCTACTTCCTGTGCGCGCACCCCGACCTGACCGAGTCGTCGGCGGTGGCGCTGACGCTCCGAGCCGTGGGCGGGCTCACCACACGCCAGATCGCAGAGGCCTACCTCGTGCCCGAACCGACCATGGCCCAACGCATCACCCGCGCCAAGCGCACGGTCGGCCGCTCCGGTCTCGATCGGAGCGGTGACGTGCGCACGGTGATGCGGGTGCTGTACCTCGTGTTCAACGAGGGATACTCGGGGGACGTCGATCTCGCCGCCGAGGCGATCCGGCTCACCCGGCAGCTGGCGGCGACCGTGGACCACCCCGAGGTCGACGGCCTGCTCGCCCTGATGTTGCTGCACCACGCCCGCCGACGGAGCCGCACCGCAACGAACGGACAGATCGTGCCGCTCGCCGAGCAGGACCGGAGCCGATGGGATTCGACGCTCATCGCCGAGGGGATCGCCGTCGTGCAGGCGGCGCTCGCGCGCGACCGACTCGGTGCGTATCAGGCACAGGCCGCGATCGCCGCGCTCCACGCCGACGCACCGCGTTTCGAGGACACCGACTGGGTCCAGATCGTCGAGTGGTACGACGAACTGCTCCGGTTCGCCGACACGCCGATCGTCCGACTCAACCGGGCCGTGGCCGTCGGTGAGGCGGACGGCGCCCCGGCGGGCTTGGCGGCACTCGCCGATGTCGCCGACGACATCCCGCGGCGCGATGCGGCCGCCGCCCACCTCCACGAGATGAACGGAGAGCTCGAGCTCGCCGCCCGCCTCTACGCCGACGCAGCCCACAACGCACCGAACGTCGCTGAACGGGACCACCAGCTGCGCCGGGCAGCACGTCTCAATCAACTCCTGCGCCAGCGGTCGATCGTTGGTCGAACGGAGGATCCGTGACCGGGGTTCCGGACGACGTCACCTGATTCCGCGCTAGGTTCGCGCTCCCACCGTCGCGGGGCGGAGCGACACGACCGAGGAGGTGCGCCATGGTCGCGCAGCGGTTCCGTCCCGCCCTGTTCGTCGCCACGGGGGTGTTGCTGGCGCTCACGGTCCTGTGGTCGTCGAGCACCTGGCAGGCGTCGGCGTCGCCGACCGCCGACGAGTCGACGGTGGTGGCGGTCACGCCCGTGCGGATCCTCGACACCCGAGCCGCCTTCGGTGTCGGCCTGACCGGCCCGTTCGTCTCGCCGGTGCCGCGCAACCTCCAGGTGACCGGTCCGGTGGCGACCACCACCGGACAGCAGACCGTGGTGCCCGACGGCGCCACCGGCGTCCTGCTCAACGTGACGGTGGTGACGCCCACCGCCGACGGGTTCATCTCGGCGCGCCCCGCGGGCACGCCCGGACCGCCCGCCACGTCGTCGCTGAACTTCCTCGCCGGCGACATCGCCCCCAACTCGGTGCAGGTCAGCATGCCCACATCGGGTCCGAGCGCCGGCATGATCGAGATCACGTACGACGCCTACGGCCAGCTCGGTCCCGAGACCGACGTGTTGGTCGACGTGGTGGCGTACACCACCGGCGCCGGCATCCAGTCGCTGGTGGCCCAGCTCACGGCCTTGGACGTCCAGCTGGCAGCCAAGGCCGACCCGGCACGGATCCAGCTGCTCACGTACACGGGAACGAACCCGCCGGTGGCGACGTTCCCCGCCTTGACGAAGCTGCGCGACCTCGGCACGTTCACCAAGGCGACGGCCGACAGCGTCGTCCGCCTCACCTGGCAGAGCGAGGTGTTCGTCAGCGCCGGGGGTCAGTGCGTGTTCCAGATCCGCGTCGACGACGTGCACAACGACGGCAGCAGCGGCGACGTCGCGACCGAGGTGGTCGTGCGAGACGGGACGATCGTTCCGGTCACCAACGTCACCGTGTGGGACGGCCTCGCCGCCGGCGAGCACACGATCTCGTTGTGGTACCGGGGAGTGAACGGACCGCAGTGCGTCGACAACGTCGGCGACCGCACCCGCTCGGTGCTGGTCGAGGAGTTGGCGGCGACCTTCGGCGGGCCGTGACGGCGGCGGCCCCCATGGCACACCCCGCCGCACCGGGTCGGGGTGGGTGATCCCGTTGCCCGGCGAGAACGGACGCGAGCGCTACGCCGCCTCTTCGCCTTCGGCGGCGCGCGGGACGTCGATCTCGATGAAGATGCACTCGCCCGGGCACACCTCGGCCGCCTGGATCACCGACTGGTAGTGGCGGCCGGGAACCCAGGCCAGGCTGCCGGAGCCGCCCGGGTCGTTGAGCGCCTCGCCCGCCTCGGCGACGTACGCGATGCCGTCCTCCAGCTGCACGAACACGTCGGGGCAGTGGTCGACGCACAGGCCGTCGCCCGTGCACAGGTCCTGATCGATCCACACTCGCATTGGGATTCCCAGGGTACCGCCTACCCTGCGGTCGATGTCCGCTCCAGCCCCGAAGTCCGTCCGTCACACCTGGCAGCGCCCCTCCGGACCGGTGGAGGACCCGTTCGCGTGGTTGCGCGACCGCGACGACCCCGACACGATCGCCCACCTGCACGCCGAGAACGAGCACGCCGACGCGTGGTTCGGCGAGCGCGCCGACACCGTCGAGGAGCTGTTCGGCGAGATCCGGTCGCGGGTGCAAGAGACCGACATGTCGCCGCCGGTGCAGCACCGCGGCTGGTGGTACGTCACGCGCACCGAGGAGGGTCTCGCCTACCCCTCGCACTGGCGCGGCCGCACCGCCCACGAGGCGACGGGTGTACTGCTGCTCGACCAGAACGTCGAGGCCGAGGGCCACGAGTACTTCGACCTCGCCCTGTTCGAGCTGAGCCCCGACCACCGGTACGCGGCGTGGTCGAGCGACACGACCGGCGACGAGCACTACACGCTGCGGGTCCGCGACCTCGACACCGGGGCCGACCTCGGCGACGAGCTGCACGACACGACCTGGGCCGGTGCCGCCTGGTCGGCGGACGGCCACTACCTGTTCTACGTGACCGCCGACGCGGCGGAACGGCCGTGCCACGTGTGGCGCCATGCGCTCGGCACGCCGCAGGCCGACGACGTGCGCATCTTCACCGAACCCGACGAGCGGTTCTTCGTGGGGGTCGGCAGCACCCGCAGCGACGAGTGGATCGTGATCCACAGCGGATCGAAGACCTCCAGCGAGCAGTGGCTGCTGCGGGCCGACGACCCGACGGCCGAGCCCCGCCTCGTCCGCGGGCGCGCCGACGACGTCGAGTACCAGCTCGATCACTGGGGCGACCGCTTCGTCGTGCTCACGAACCTCGGCGCCGTCGACTTCCGGGTGATGACCGCGGCGCTCGACCGCCCCGACGAGTGGACCGAGCTGCTCCCCGACCGCGCCGGCCACCGCATCACCGCGATCGAGCCGTTCGCCGACCACCTCGTCGTCCACGAGTGGGCCGAGGCCCAGCCCCGGGTGCGGGTCCTGTTCCGTGACGGCCGCCTGCTGCCGATCGACCTGAGCGACTGCGCCGGCACCCCTGACGATCCCGAACCGCACGACCTCGAGCTGGGCCCCAACCCCGAGTGGGACACCCACGTGCTGCGGGTCCTGTACCAGTCGCTGACCACGCCGCTCACGATGATCGACGTCGACGTCGTCGCCGGCGACCAGATCGTCGTCAAGCGCACGCCCACGCCGAACACCGACCTGTCGCGCTACGTCGCGGTGCGCGAGTGGGCGGAGACCGACGACGGCGTGCGCGTGCCGATCGACGTCGTCCGCCACGTCGACACGCCGGTCGACGGCTCGGCGCGCTGCTGCCTGTACGGCTACGGCGCCTACGAGGCGTCGTTGCCGCCGTGGTTCTCGGTCGCCCGCCTGTCGTGGCTCGACCGCGGCGGGGTCTGGGCCCTCGTGCACCCGCGCGGCGGCGGCGAGCTGGGTCGCACCTGGTACACCGAGGGCAAGCTGCTCAACAAGCGGCGTACGTTCACCGACGCGCTCGCCGCCGCGGAGCACCTGGTCGAGCACGGCTACTCGGCCCCCGACCGGCTGGCGGTGCGCGGCGGGAGCGCCGGTGGCCTCCTCGTCGGGGCGTGCGTCACGATGCGCCCCGAGCGGTTCGCCGCGGCGGTGGCCGAGGTGCCGTTCGTCGACATCGTCAACACGATGAGCGACCCGACACTGCCGCTGACCGTCACCGAGTGGGAGGAGTGGGGCGATCCGCGGACCGAGCCGTACGCCAGCTACATGGCCGGCTACTCGCCGTACGACAACACCGTGCCCGCCGACTACCCGGCCATCTACGTCACCGCCGGGCTGAACGACCCGCGGGTCGCGTTCCACGAGCCGGCCAAGTGGGTCGCCCGGCTGCGCAGCGTGCGGACGAACGATGCCCCGCTGCTGCTGCGCACCGAGATGGGCGCCGGCCACGCCGGCCCGAGCGGCCGCTACGACGCGTGGCGCGACGAGGCGCGCGTGCTGACCTTCCTGCTCGCCACGACCTGATCACACTCCCCGCGGCTCACGCCGCGGCGGCGACGACGGCGAGGGCCATCAGGGCGACGTTGCGGGCGACGTGGCGCGGCCCGATCGGCGTGGCCGACCATGCGCCGAAGCACGCACACGGCGGACGACGCCCCTGGGCGAGCCGGAGCACGAGCAGGCCGGTGAACACGACGAGCACGGCGAGTGCCACGAGGGCGGTGACCGTGCGGGCGAACTGCACCACGAGCAGCGCGCCGATCACCAGCTCGACCCACGGCACGAGCGGGATCACCGGGCCGGGGGCGCCGAGGTCGCCGGCCTGGGCCGACCACTGCTCCCCCATCGCGATCTTCGAGGCGCCGGCCACCACGAACGCGGCGCCGAGCACGACGGCGGCGACGACGGCCGGCCAGCTCACCGCCGTGTCAGCCCTCGACGCCGAGCACGAGACCCTCGCGCGCGGCGACGACCTCGACGCCACTGTGACGAGCGCACGCAGCAGCCGACGCCGAGAGCGCGTCGATCATGTCGTCGTCGTGCGAGGGGTCGTGGTGGAACAACACGAGCGTGCGCACCCCGGCCGTCACGCCGAGCCACACCGCGTACTCGATCATGCTGTGGCCCCAGTCGCGCTTGCGGGCGAACTCGGCCGGCGTGTACTGCGCGTCGTGGATCAGCACGTCGACGCCCTCGCACAGATCGAGCGCGCCCGGCGCGACGGCGAACGACCCGTCGCGTGGCTGCTGGTGATCGCTCAGGTACGTGACCGAGCGACCGGCCCACTCGACGCGGTAGCCGCACGTCGGGCCGACGTGCGGCACGAGCCGGGACGTCACCTGGAACCCGCCGATGCGGAACTCGTCGTCACCGACGTCGTGGAACGCGACCTCCCCCGGCAGCGACGCCAGCTCGACCGGGAACAGCGGCGGCGTGAACGTGCGGTGGAAGAGGTCGGCCACCGTCTCGTCGCCGTGCGGCGGGGCGTACACGTCGAGGCGGGCACCCTCGCACAGCAGCGGCGCGAAGAACGGGACGCCCTGCAGGTGGTCCCAGTGCAGGTGGGTCAGCAGGCAGTTCCCGCGGAACGCCCGATCGACCGGCTGGGCCGCGCCGAAGTAACGCAGGCCGGTACCGAGGTCGAACAGCAGCGGCTCCTCACCCGGCGCGGCGACCGACACGCACGAGGTGTTGCCCCCGTAGCGGGCGATCGACGGGTCGTCGCACGGTGTCGACCCGCGCACGCCGTGGAAGGTGATGGCCATGCCCCCGATCCGCACGACGATAGGCCGTCGCGTTGACGATGCTGAACGTCGGCGTCGGTGACGTGCGTCGCATCGCGGTACGGTCGTCGACGTGAGCGACGATGCGACCGGTGACCGTGCGATCACGACCCGACGGGTGAGCGTGAACGGCGTCGACCTCGCCGTGCTGCAGGCCGGCGACGACGGCCCGCTCGCGGTCTGCCTGCACGGCTTCCCCGACTCGGCACACACGTGGCGCCACCTGCTGCCCCGCCTCGCGGCGGCCGGGTACCGAGCGGTCGCGCCGTTCATGCGCGGCTACGCCCCGAGCGGCCTGGCACCCGACGGGCGCTACCAGACCGGGGTGCTGGCGCTCGACGCCAACGCGCTGCACGAGGCGCTCGACGGCGACGACGACGCCGTGCTGATCGGTCACGACTGGGGGGCACTCGCGGTGTACGGGGCGGCGTCGTCCGAGCCCCATCGCTGGCGGTCGGTGGTCGCCATGGCCGTGCCGCCCGGCGGGGCGATGGGCGCGGCGTTCCTCGGCAACCTCGACCAGGTCAAGCGCAGCTGGTACATGTTCTTCTTCCAGCACGGCCTCGCCGATCTGGTGGTGCCGGCGAACGACCTCGCGTTCATCGACATGATCTGGCGCGACTGGTCGCCCGGCTACGACGCCACCGCGGACCTCGTCCACGTGAAGGCCGCACTGCGCGACGCCGAGCACCTCGCCGCCGCGCTCGGGTACTACCGGGCGACGCTCGGCGACGGGTACCGCGACCCCGACCTCGACGGCATCCAGGCCGCGACCCAACAGGTGCCCGAGCAACCGACGCTGTACCTGCACGGGGCGGACGACGGGTGCGTCGGCGTCGAGGTCGCCGAGTCCGCCCGCTCCCTCGTCGGCCCGCACGTCACGATCGAGGTCGTCCCCGACGCGGGTCACTTCCTCCACCTCGAACGACCCGACGTCGTCGACGACCGCATCGTGGAGTTCTTGTCGTGACCGCCACGGCGGCGCCCGAGCTCCCCGACGGTCTCGTCGCCGTCGTCAAGCGCGACTGCGAGACGTGCGTCACCGTCGTGCCGGTGCTGCGACAGCTCGCCGCCGACGGCACGCTCACCGTGTACAGCCAGGACGACCCGGACTTCCCCGGCGACCCCGCCGCGGTCCACGATCACGACCTCGCCGTCAGCTGGCACCACGACGTCGAGACCGTCCCGACGCTGATCCGCGTCGAGGGTGGCCGCGAGGTCGCCCGCACCGTCGGGTGGATGCGCGACCAGTGGCACGAGCTCACCGGGCGCGACGACCTCGGCCCCGACCTCCCCCCGTTCCGTCCCGGCTGCGGATCACTGAGCGTCGACCCCGACCTGGTCGACGAGCTGCGGGTGCGTTTCGGCACCTCGGTGCTGCGGTCGCGTCGTATCGAGGTCGCCGCCCTCGAGGACGAGCTCGAGCTGATGTTCCGGCGCGGCTGGACCGACGGGCTCCCCGTCGTGCCCCCGACCGAGGCACGCGTGCTGGGGATGCTCGAGGGCACCACCCGGGCACCCGACGAGATCGTCGCCAGCGTGCCCCCCGACCTCGTCGACGTCACCGTCGAGAAGGTCGCCATCGCGGCGGTGATGGCCGGCTGCCTGCCGGAGTACCTGCCGTGGGTGCTGACCGCGGTGGAGGCGGTGTGCAACGACGAGTTCAACATGCACGGCGTGCTGGCCACGACGATGCCGGTCGGCCCGGTGATCGTGTGCAGCGGGCCGGGCACCCGGGCGATCGGGATGAACTCGGGCATCAACGCGCTCGGGCAGGGCAACCGGGCCAACTCGACGATCGGGCGGGCGCTGCAACTCGTGGTCCGCAACGTGGGTGGCGGTCGCCCCGGCGAGGTCGACCGCTCGACCCACGGCAACCCGGGCAAGCTGTCGTTCTGCTTCGCCGAGAACGACGTCGACAGCCCGTTCGGCACGCTCGCCGAGAGCCGCGGCGTCGCCCCCGGCACCGACGCGCTCACCGTGTTCGCCGGGGAGGGGCCGCGCTGCGTCGTCGACCAGCTGTCCCGCGAGCCCGAGAGTCTGGCGGGCAGCCTCGCCGCCAACCTGCGGGCGATGCACCACCACAAGCTGGTGATGGCCTTCGACGCGATCCTGGTGATCGGCCCCGAGCACGCCCGGGTCTTCCGCCAGGCCGGGTGGGACCGCCAGCGGATCCTCGCCGAGCTCCACGCCCGGTTGCAGGTCCCCGGCGACGAGATCGTCCGGGGGGCCGGTGGGATCGCCGAGGGCGTCCCGGAGTCGCTCGCCGGGCACACCCTGCCCAAGTTCGGCCCCGACGGCCTGCTGCTCACCCACGCCGGCGGTGGGGCCGGGTTGTTCTCCGCCATCGTCGCGGGGTGGGTGAACGGTACGGTGGGCAGCACACCCGTGACCAGGGAGGTCCGACCGTGACGACCGCAACCGAGAACACGACCACGACGCCGTCCCGCACGATCCTCGACCCGACCGGCGAACGGTCGGTCGCGGAACGGGCGCGCCTCGCCCGCCCGGCGTCGCTGGCGGGCCTCACGATCGGGTTGCTCGACATCTCCAAGCCGCGCGGCGACATCTTCCTCGACCGGCTCGAGGAGCGCCTGACCGATGTCGGCGCATCGGTGAAGCGCTACCGGAAGCCGACGTTCTCCAAGCCGGCCCCGGTCGATCTGCGCCACGAGATCGCCACCGAGTGCCAGGTGGTGATCGAGGCGCTCGCCGATTGAGGCAGCTGCACGTCGTGCAGTGTGCACGACATCAGCGATCTCGAGCTGCGGGGCCTGCCCGGCATGTTCGTCGCCTCCGAGGAGTTCGTCGACGCCGCCGAGGTGCAGTCGCGCTCGCTCGGCTACTCGGCGATGGCCCGGGTGTTCACCCCCCACCCGATCCAGGACCGCACCGACGACGAGATGCGGGCCTACGCCGACGCCGCGTTCGACGACATCGTCGCCGCCCTCACCACCAC
>SKSP01000497.1 GCA_007122945.1 Ilumatobacteraceae bacterium
ACGACGGCACGGGCGACGGCACGAACGGCGCGATCACCGACGGTGAACCGAGGACCGCGGCCGGCATCGTCGGGTTCGCGACCGGCATCCTCGACCGCTGCTTCGTCACGATGGTGGTCGACGACGACGTCGTGGTGTCGGACGCCTACCGCCAGGTGGTCGCCCACGAGCAGACGCACTGCCTGCAGTTCGAGTCGTACCGGATCCGCGACGACGACATCGACCGGGAGGAGGACGAGTGGTTCATCGAGGGTGGCGCCGAGTACTTCTCCCACGTCATCTACCCGACCGGCCGCACCGAGCGCGAGCACATCGGGGAGTTCCTCGACGAGTCGTTGAAGCAGCCGCTGATGGCGATGGACTACCCCACCTGGTTGTGGTGGCAGTACCTCGCCAACCGCACCTCACCGGCGCACGTCTTCGAGCTCCACGGCCGCATGTTCGACGGTGACGCCGTGGAGGTGCTCGCCGCCGAACCCGGCATCGCCGAGACCTTCCAGGACTTCGCCGTCGACCTGATGCACCGCGGGATCGACACCGAGGCCGACCCCGTCCCGGCGTCGAGCATCGTGCTGCCCCACGGGCTGATCAGCGAACCGGACATCCGCGACGAGAGCGTCGAGCGCTTCGTCGTCGCTCGCGTCGGCATCCACTATGCCGGCGAGCAACGCTACGAGCAGACCGACCTCACCGCCGGCGACGGCCGCTACGACATGGTCGCCCTCTCGCAGCGCCTCGACCGCGGCGCGTGGGGCCCGGTGCCCGACGAGGTGCGCGCCGAGTGCGACGACTCCGTCTACCTGATGGCGCTCACCACCGTCACCCCCGACGCCCATGAGGTGCGCTGGAGCGTCGACGACGTCACCGCCGACGAGTGCGACCGCTGCCTCGTCGGCACGTGGCTGCTCGACAACGAGTCCTTCGTCGACACCATGGGCGCCGTCCTCGAGCAGGCCGCGGAGCACGGCGGCCAGATGCCGCCGGGGGTCGACTTCGCGTGGAGCTTCGTCGGGCCGTACCACCTCCGGTTGGACGACGAGGGCGACGCCGTGTCGTGGCGCGAGGGCTGGCAGATGGTCCTCACCGGTTCCGTGCAGGGCACCACGTTCGAAGGGATCACCACCATCGACTCGATCGAGACGTTCGAGTACCGCGGCGACGGTGAACGCCTCGAGTTCGACGACATCGAGGTGGTCGACATCACGGTGCTCAGCGAACACCGCAGTTCGACCGGCGTCGAGACCACCGCGGTCGTCACCCCCGACTCCGCCACCGTGAGCATCTTCGGACAGACGACCGGTCTCGACACCGACACCGGGGTCGACGACGCCCCGCAGGGCGTGACGGCGTCGTACACGTGCGATGCCGAGATGCTCCGGATCACGTTCGACGAGACGCCCGGCGCGCCGATGCGTTGGAACCGCGCCGCCGACGCTCCCGACCCGCCCGCCTGACCTCGGAGGGCTGGAGCGCCGCCGTCAGACGGAGTGGTCGCCGCCGTCAGACGGAGTGGTCGCCGTCGTCAGACGGAGGGGTCGCCGTCGTCAGACGGAGGGGTCGCCGTCGGGCATCGGCCGGATCATCGGGTTCAGGAACACCAGCACCACCGACATCATCGCCGTCGACGCGACCCCGAAGCCGACGGCGAGGAAGCGGGCGACCGCCTCGCCGTGCAGCACGCCCGCCGCGACCACGGCGAGACCACCGACGACGACCATCACGGCCGTGAGCGCCATCATCCCGGCTCGCAACCGGCGGTCCGACCCGCTGAGCGGGCCTCGTCCGTCCCGCACCTGCTCCGATGTCCCGTCCCGCGTCGCCATGCACGGGTATCGGCACGCACCGGCGACGACCTGAGTCAAGACCACCTCAGCAGCGAGCGGCCCGGGCCCGCGTGCCACGATCGCGCCATGACGGCGGTCGCGTGGGTCCTGCTGGGGGTGGCGGCAGCCGGTGCGCTGGCGAACTGGTGGAGCCGATGGCGCGACCACCGCCCGACGGAGCTGTGGACCAAGCCGCTCACGATCGTCGCCCTGATCGGCGTGGCGATCGCCCTCGAGCCGGCCGACCCGGCCGTGCGGTGGTGGTTCGTGGCCGCGCTCGTGTTGTCGCTGGCGGGCGACGTGTTCCTGCTCGGCGACGACCGCTGGTTCGTCGCCGGCCTGGCCGCGTTCCTCGCCGGACACCTCGCCTACACCGGCGGGTTCGCCGTCGCCGCGCTCGACGACGGCTGGCGGTGGTGGCCGGTCGCGATCGCCGTCGTCGCCGTCGCCCTGCTCGTGATCGTCATCGGCCGGCGGATCGTCAGCGGCGCCGCCCGTCGCGACCGGGCCCTGCGGATCCCGGTCGTCGCCTACCTGACGGTGATCTCGGTGATGCTCCTCGCCGCCGCCGGTGCCGGCAACGCATGGGCGATCGCCGGCGCCACGCTCTTCGTCGTCTCGGACTCGATCCTCGGGTGGCGCCAGTTCGTGGCGCCCCGCCCGTGGATGGCCCCCGCCGTGATGGTCACCTACCACCTGGCCCAGGCCGGGCTCGTGATCTCCCTCCTGTGACCGCTCGCGCGGCGGGCGCACCCCGCACGCCCTGCAGCGCGAGCACGACGATCACCGCGCCGTAGAGGACGAACACGGGCTGCAGCCACGACACCAAACCGATGAACGCCACCTGGACGACGATCCACCCGATCAGCATCCAGCCCACGGCGCCGTGCAGCGGCCGGGCCCAGCGTCGCCCCCGCCACGCACCGGCTGCGACGACGATCGCCGGGACCC
>SKSP01000113.1 GCA_007122945.1 Ilumatobacteraceae bacterium
CGAACACGAGGTCGAACACGAGGTCGAACACGAGGTGACGACTCCGGCGACGGGCGGGCTCGCTGATGGGGAGTGTCACGTCGGGGTTCGTGACGAGCGTCGATGCCACGGTCCACTACCTCGATTGCCGACCGATCGACGACGGTGCGGATCTGCCGCCCGTCCTGTTCGTCCCGGGGATGACCGACGTCGCCGACGACTACCGAGAGATCGCCGATCACATCGGGCGGCGAACGATCGTGATCGATCTGCGGGGGCGTGGCCGCAGCGAGGCGTCCGACGGTTGGAGCCTCGAGCACCACGTGGCCGACATCGCCGCCGTGGTCGATGCGGCGATCGACGGTCCGATGCACCTCATGACCTTCTCGCGCGGGACGTGCTACGCCCTCGCCTGGCTGCAGCACCATGCAGATCGCGTGCTGTCGGTCTCGGTCGGTGACTACCCCGCCCGCGAGATCCACATCGCGCCGGAGATCGCGGATCGGCTGCTCTCGTCGACGTGGCGGGGGACACCCGTTCACGAGCGCGTCGACCCGGCGGCCGTCCGACAGGTCCTCGCCCACTCCCGCGACCGCGATCTGTGGCACGTCGTCGACGCCCTCGAGGTCCCGGTGGCGGTGGTCCGCAGCAACGCGTCGGCACCGATCGACGACGCGGACTGGGAGCGCTACGCGCGCCTCGCCCCCGGAGTCCGGCGCGAACGCTACGACGACAGCCCGCACGACATCTTCCGGGTCGATCGCGGCCGCTACCCGCGCTTGGTCGCCGAGATCGCGGCCGAGGGCGACCGCTCGGCCGGCCCGGCACCCGGCGCCTGACCCGCGATCGGGTTCATCGCGTCGAGGAGGGGGCCGAACGCCAGATGTCGATGACGGCGTCCGAGCTCGTGAGATAGCCGAGGTTGCGGTACGAGTAGCGGAGGATCTGCTCGGCGAACTCCGGTGGGTCGGCGGCCACGCAGTCCGTCGGCACCACGACCCGGTACCCGTGGTTCACCGCCTCGATCGAGGTCCCGAGCACGCCGAGGTTCGCCGAGACCCCGGTCGGGAGCACGGTCTCCACCCCCATCGCGCGCAGGCACGTGTCGAGTTCCGTCCCGTGGAAACCGGACATGCCGTGCGTGCGGTCCACGATCACGTCGCCGGCGGCAGGGGCGACCTCGGGAACGATCGAACGATCCAGTTCGACCTTCGGGCTCGCGGCGGACCGATCGAGCAGTGGCGTCTTCGGCGCCCCCCAGCCGCCCGGGCGGGCCGACATCGTGCAGTAGACGACGCCCGCACCGTGCTCGCGTGCTGCGGCGAGGAGGACGGCGAGCCGATCGAGCATCCCGGCTCGGGCGGTCTCCGCGAGACGGGGGTACGGCGCGCTCTGGCCCAGCACCATCTCCTGGCACTCGAACACGACGACGGCGCACCGGGTCGGTGCCAGGTACGGGGACGGGTCGATGGCCATGAGGTACCGGGCGTCAGGCCTGTTCCGCGTACTTCTGCTCGGCGATCTCGCGAGCGGCGGGATAGTCCGCCTTCCCGTTCGGCATGCGCGGCACCTTGTCCACGAAGAACACGCGACGCGGGGCCTTGTAGCGAGCCAACTTCCCGCGTACCCATTCGGTGACGTCCTCTGCCGAGAGGGTGGAACCCTCGCTCACCTGGACGACGGCGCTCACGATCTGGCCGTACTGGTCATCGGGCATGCCGACCACCAGGCAGTCGTCGACGTCCGGCAGGAGCTTGATGACGTCGTCGACCTCCTCGGGGTAGACCTTCTCGCCGCCGGTGTTGATGACGAGCGAACCACGGCCGAGCAGGGTGATCGTGCCGTCGTCGTTGAGCACGCCCAGGTCTCCGGGGGTCGTGTACCACTGGCCGTTGATCATCCTGAAGTTCTCGGCGGTCTTCGCGTCGTCGTTGTGGTACCCCTTCGTCGAGGTGGTGCTGGCGAGGAGACCGGGCCTCCCGGTGCCGGGCTCCATCGGCGTCCCGTCGTCATCGAGCACGAGCACCCCGGGGGCCGGGACGAACGCGGCGCTGCTGGTGGGGTCACCCTTCCTGGCGATCGAGGTGCCGTACCAGGCACCCTCGCTCGACCCGCAGTTGTCGACGAGCATCACGTCCGGGAGGTGTTCGAAGAGGCGCTGCTTGACCTCGGCGCTCCAGACGACGCCGGCCGAGTAGATCGTCTTGATGCTCGAGCCGTCGAAGGGTCGACCCTGCTCGGCGCGCTCCTCGAGGGCGCGGGCCATCGGGACGGCGAAGGCGTCACCCACGATCGTCACGGTCGTCACCCGGTGGCGATCGACCGCCTCGAACATCTCGTGCGCGTCGAACGAGCGGCCTTCGAGGGTCACCACCATTCCGCCACACGCGATGATGGCCGGACCGGCGTACGAGATCGCGGTGCTGTGCATGAGCGGCGCGGCGGGAAGCGCGACCGGGCGCGCCCCGTCCTCCCACAGCTGGCGTGCGGCGACGGTGAGATCGTCGTCGATCGACTCGGGCGGATCGGTGAACCGCCCCAACGTCCGCAGACGACCCTCGTTCGAGGTGTACATCGTGGCGCTCCGTCCGATCGGCAACAAGATGCCCTTCGGGAGCCCGGTGGTGCCGCCGGAGTACCACATCACGATGTCGTCGGCCGACCGTTCGATCGGGGGTGCAGGAGCGACGTCCTCCATGATCTCCTCGTACGAGAGGACGCCGTCGGGGAGCGGCGAACCATCGCCGAGGTCGTCGACGCGGATGATCGCTTTGATCCTCGGCATCCGCTTGGCGATCGGGACGATCCGGTCGCCCAGGCTGGCGTGGTAGATCAACGCCTCCGATTCCGAGTTGTCGAGGAGGTGGGTCAGCTCGTCGTCGAGGTATCGGTAGTTGATGCTGACGGGGACGAACCGGTTCTTGACGATGCCGTAGAACGACTCCAGCCACTCGTTGCAGTTGTACAGATCGATCGACACCGGGGATTGCACCCCGAGCCCGGCGTCGGCGAGCGCCGCCGCGAGGCGCGCGCTCCGCTGCTCCATCTCGGCGTACGTCACGAGGCGATCGCCGTGCGCCAGCGCGGGTGCGTCGGGGATCGCCGAGGCGATCGATTCCAGGATCGTCGCGTGGTGCAGTTCTTCTGCTGCGGCCATGTCGGGGTCGCTCCTTCGTCGCGGTTCGGTCGTTTCTCAGGTGTGCGTGCAGGTGTGCGTCAGGTGTTCGTCAGAGGTGTGCATCGGGAGTTCAGGTGGCGGTGGCGATGATCTCGGTTCCGAACCGCTCGAGGGTCTCGGGCGGTGCGAAGTCGGCGAACCAGATGTACAAGCGTTCGATGCCGCGTGCGCCGAGTTCGTCGCATCGTTGGGCGATCTCGGGTGGTGTACCGATGAGGAGGCCGGCACCGTACATCCCGAACCGTCGGGTGGCCAGCGCGGTGACCTCCTCGCGCGACGCCTCGTCGGGCACGAGTGCCACCATCACCTGGGCCGACGCTCGCGCCTCGCCGGCCGACGGACGGAGTTCCGGTATGCGATCGATGGCGCTGAGCGGCACGTTCCACCAGTCGGCGTGTCGGCTGACGAGTGCCATCGTGCGCGGTCCGGTCCCGCCGATGAGGACGGGGATGTCGCGCGTCGGGACGGGAAGCTGCTGGGCGCCGTCGAGCCGGAGATGCTCGCCCTCGTAGGAGACGACGTCGCCGGACCACAACGCCTTCATGACCTCCAGCGATTCGGCCAGCCGCCCGACGCGCTCTCGGGCCGCGCTGTCCGCGATGCCGAACGTGTCCAGTTCGGCCGGGACCGACCCCCAACCGATCCCGAGCTCGAACCGCCCGCCCGACGCGTGGTCGAGGGTGACCGCCTGCTTCGCGAGCACTGCCGGATGTCGCATCGCGTCACAGAGCACCAGATGGCCGATGGAGAGCGTCTCGGTGTTCGCCGCCAGCCAGGTCGCGGTGGTGATCGCCTCGTACATCGGCTGGTGCTCCGCCATCGGCGGAGCGAGGTGATCCATGAGCGCCACGCCGCTGAACCCGGACGCCTCGGCGGTGCGGGCGCGGGCGACGAGGTCGTCGATGCCGAAGCGCATCTGCGGGATGAAGAGCCAGTAGTCCATGGACGCCATCGGTCACCGCCACCCGTCCGGGAGGTCGTCGACGGAGGTTCCGGTCCAGGCCGGCGGTCGCTTCTCGAGGAAGGACTTGACGCCTTCGACGGCGTCGGCCTGGCGTCGCGCCCATCCGAACATCTCCAACTCCTGGCGGCGCGCTGCCCACCGGTCGCCGTCCTCCAGGTACCGGTACATCATCTTCTTCGTGACGGCGACGGTCGCCGGTGCGGTGTTGGTCGCGATGTCGATCGCGAGCTCGGTCGCCGCGTCGAGCACCTGCTCGCGGGGGACCGCGCGGCTCACCAGCCCGATCCGTTGCGCCTCGGAACCGTCGAACATCCGCCCCGAGATCAGCAGTTCGAGAGCGACCCCGGCGCCGACGAGCCGGGGGAGGAGCCAGGAGGCGTTGCCCTCCGGGACGAGGCCGCGGCGGGTGAAGACGAACCCCATCTTGGCGTCCTCCGCTGCGATGCGGATGTCCCACATCATCGGGTACGTGATGCCCATTCCGACGGCAGCGCCGTTGATCGCCGCGATGATCGGGGTCCGGAGTTCCCACGGGCGGAGGCGAGGTGGCTCGACCTGACCGGACCCCGACGAGGCGTCCTCGTCGGCAGCGTCGTTCGCGTCCGACCCCGGAGGTCGGGAGCCCGAGACGTCGGCTCCGGCGCTGAACGCCCGACCGGCGCCGGTGACGACGATCGCCCGGGTGTCGTCGTCCGCGTCGAACCGGACGAGCGCGTCGTTGAGCTCCGCGGTCATGGCGGCGTCGAACGCGTTGAGTCGGTCCGGGCGGTTGAGCGTGATGGTCGTGACGCCGGAGGCGTGGTCGACGATCAAGGTCTCGTACTGCAAGTCGATCACGAAGATCCCCCATTCATGACGGTGTGGCCCCGTCTCGTGGTCGCCGGAGCTCGTTCTCGGGCGGCGGACGAGTTCGACGTTCGGACACGTTCGGACTCGGTGCCGGCGCAGCTGCTCGCCCGTTTGACAGGCCCTGTGATTGTAGAGTACAACGACATTCGCCGGCCGCACAAACCCGGCCGAACGAACCGGCGGTGTTCGACGTGACGAGTCGATGCATCGGCGCGGATGCATCGGAGCGGGCGCGCAGGCGCACGCCGGCCATTCGAAGATTGCCGCCCGTCAACGACCGTACGGGGAAGGGGACCGAAGATCAACGTGGATTCGATTCGTGGTGCCGCAGCGATCGTCGGCGCGGCCGACGCCGTCTCGCCGGACGGACAGCTCGACGGGAGCTTGCGAGATCTCGAGGTGAGCGTCATTCGCGAAGCGCTCGACTCCGCCGGCCTCGTGCTCTCCGACGTCGACGGGATCGCGACGTGCACCGGCGGTCTCATGATGCCCTCGGTCGAGTTGGCCGAGTACCTGGGGATCCAGCCGACGTGGACCGACTCCACCCAGACGGGCGGCTCCAGCTTCGAGGTGCACCTCGAGCATGCCGCGGCCGCGATCGCCGGCGGTGCGTGCGAGGTGGTCGTCATCGTGTACGCGCAGACGCCGAAGTCGACGTTCAAGCGTGGCGGGGCCCGATTCCTGGGCGGGACGCCGTCGACGGGCGGCGACCTCGACGCCGCGCCACGGGTCGAGTGGGAGATCCCCTACGGGATCCAGTTGCCGATCGGCGCCTATGCACTGGCGGCCAGCCGTCACATGGCGGAGTACGGCACGACGTCGGAGCAGCTCGCCCAGATCGCGGTCAGCACGCGGGAGTGGGCGTCGTTGAACCCGCGTGCGTCGCTCCGCGACCCGATCACGATCGACGACGTGCTCGCATCTCCCATGACGGCGTCGCCGCTCCACAAGCTGGACTGTTGCCTCGTGACCGATGGTGCTGGTGCCGTCGTGCTGACGTCCGCCGAGCGGGCGCGCCACCTCCGCCAGCCACCGGCGTACGTGCTGGGCACGGGCACCGCCCACAGCCACAGCATGATCTCGCAGATGCCCGACCTCACGGTCACCGCCGGCCGTGAGTCGGGCGCGAAGGCCTTCGCCATGGCGGGCCTCGGACCCGAGGACGTCGACGTGGCCGAGCTGTACGACTCGTTCACGATCACGGTGTTGCTCGCCCTCGAGGACCTCGGCTTCTGCCCGAAGGGAGAGGGGGGCGCGTTCGTCGCGGACGGCCGGCTGGGCCCCGGAGGCACGTGTCCGGCCCAGACCTCGGGCGGCGGGCTCGCGTACACCCATCCCGGGATGTTCGGGATGTTCCTGCTCGTCGAGGCGACACGTCAGATCCAGGGCGCGAGCGGCGACCGTCAGGTGCCCGATGTCGATGTCGCGCTGGCCCACGGCACCGGGGGCGTGTTGAGCGCGACCTCGACCGTCATCCTGGGAACGGAGGCGACGCTGTGAGTGGCCCGAGTCGATTCGAGCCGCCGGTCTCGGCGGTGTCCGAGCCGTTCTGGGAGGCCACGCGGCAACGCCGTCTCGTGTTGCAGCACTGCGGTTCGTGCGAGCGCGCGGTCTGGTACCCGCGGGTGATGTGCCCGCACTGCGGCCACGCCGATCTCGAGTGGCGCGAAGCTGCCGGACGCGGCGTCGTGTACGCGGTCAGCGTGCAGTATCGCGCCGCGCATCCCGGGCTCGCCGACCGGGTGCCGTACGCCGTCGCGCTCGTCGACCTGGACGAGGGCGTCCGGATGATGACATCCGTCGTCGGCTGTGCCGCCGAGGACGTCCATGTCGGCCAGCGGGTCCGGCCCGCCTGGGAGCCGCTCACCGACGGCCGCCACCTGCTGCTCCACGAGCCCGATGGAGACGAGCCCGACGTATGAGCCCGATGAATGAGCCCGACGTATGAGCCCGAATGAGCCCGAATGAGCCCGATGAATGAGCCCGACGTATGAGCCCGAATGAGCCCGCACCGAGGCGCGCACGCGCCCGGTTCGCGCTCGAGCGATTGACCCGGAGGTATCCATGACCGGCAACGATTCGACGACCGGCAACATCTCACTCGAAGCGGACGGGATCTGTGCAGGTCGCGTCGCGATCGTGACCGGAGCGGGCCGCGGGATCGGGCGCGGCGAGGCGATCGAGCTCGCGCGCCAGGGGGCCTCGGTCGTGGTGAACGACGTCGGGGCGAACACCGACGGTACCGACCGGTCCGAGGGACCTGCGAGCGAGGTGGTGGACGAGATCCGTGCGTTCGGCGGCGAGGCCGTCGCGAACCTCGACGACGTCGCGAGCTGGGAGGGCGCCCAGAACCTCGTCAACCAGGCGGTCGAGACCTACGGCCGTCTCGACGTGCTCGTCAACAATGCAGGCATCCTGCGCGATCGCATGATCGTGAACATGGACGAGGACGAGTGGGACGCCGTCGTGCGGGTCCACCTGAAGGGCACGTTCGCGATGACGAGGTTCGCGGCCGAGCACTGGCGGACTCGGAGCAAGGCGGGTGAGGAAGTCGACGCACGCCTCATCAACACGAGCTCTGCATCCGGCATCTACGGCAACGTCGGCCAGGCGAACTACGGAGCGGCCAAGGCGGGCATCGCCTCGTTCACGATCATCGCGTCGAAGGAGCTGGCACGGTACGGCGCGACCGCGAACGCGATCGCGCCCTCCGCGCTCACCCGGATGATCACCGACCGGACCCGCGAGCGCATGAGCGCGGCCGCCGACGAGGCCTTCGACCCTTACCACCCCGACAACGTCGCGCCGATCGTCGCATGGCTGGCGAGTCCGGCATCGCGTTCCATCACGGGGCGGGTCTTCAACACCGGCGGTGGGATGATCGGCGTGTCGGAGGGGTGGCGTCTCGGGCCGCACGTCGACAAGGGGGCGCGCTGGGACCCGCGCGAGCTCGGCGACGTCGTCCTCGGCCTCGTGGCCGAGGCCGCTCCCGTCTCGACGATCTCGGGTCGGCCACCCGAGGAGCCGGCGCGATGATCGTGGCACTCGGCCGACGCGCCCGTGGCGCGGCTGACGGAGCGATGACCCAGGAGGAGAACCCATGACGGCAGAGCGCTTTCCGGTCGAGGCAGGGCACATCATGATGTTCGCCCGCGCGGTGGGTGCCGAACACCCGGCGTACCACGACCCCGACGACCCGGCGACCGCGGCGGTGGGCGGGATCCTGGCACCGCCGACCTTCGTGCAGGCGAGTGCGCAGTTCGACCCCGACTACTTCCTCAGACCCAAGCACGGTGAGCCCTGGTTCGGCTCGGGGGCCGAGGCGAGTGGGGTCGAACGCACCGGTGGTGGTGGCGGTGGCTCGGGGCTCCACGCCGAGCAGCACTTCACGTACCACAAGCCGGTCCGACCGGGCATGGTGTTGCACGCCGTCACCCGCGACGGCGAGACGTGGGAGAAGCACAGCGAGCGGGCGGGTCGGCTGGTCTTCCGCGAGAGCATCACCGAGTACCGCGACGAGAGCGACGAGCTCGTCGTCACGGCGCGCAGCGTCGGTGTGAAGACCGAGAAGGTGGTGAACCCGTGAGCGGCGACCCGAGCGAGACCGTCCCCCTCCGGGCGAGTGAACTGAGCGTCGGTCAACACCTCGGCGCGCCGATCGTCGACAACCTGACCCGGACCAGGATCGTGCAGTACGCCGGGGCGTCCGGCGACTACAACCCGATCCACACCGACGAGCGGTTCGCCACCGAGGCCGCCGGGTATCCGTCGGTGTTCGCGCACGGGATGCTCACGATGGGTCTCACCGGGAGCGCGTTGACCGATCTCGTCGGCGTCGATCGGCTCACGGAGTACGGAGCGAGGTTCGTCGCACAGGTGTGGCCGGGCGACACCCTGACCGGCGACTTCGAGATCACGGCGAAGCGCCGGATCGACGGGCACGACGTCATCGACCTCGCGATCACCGTGACCAACCAGGACGGTCGGAAGGTGCTGACCGGGTCGGCGACCGCCCGTGTCGATCCGTGATGTCCGGTCGCCATGGACCGCCCCGACGCCATCGTGGCTGCGCCGCACCGCAACGGTGCGCGCCTGGACGTCTCTACCAAACGGATGGTAGGGTAGAGCCGCTGTACAGCGCTCGAAGCGTCGGGGCGACCGATGCGCCGGACGATTCAGGGAGGAGTGTGAGGCAGCACCGTGTTTGAGGGGGTCCGAGTTCTGGAGGTGAGCGCCTGGGTCATGGTCCCCGGCGCCGGAGTGCTCCTCGCCGATCTCGGTGCCGATGTGATCAAGGTCGAGCACCCCGTCACCGCCGACCCGAGTCGTGGGCTCGTGACCGGAGGGCACAGCCCGTCCGTCGGTTCGGTCAACATGATGACGGAGCAGATCAACCGTGGGAAGCGCAGCATCGGGCTCGACATGTCGCAGCCCGAGGGCCGAGAGATCCTGTACCAACTCGCGTCCGAGTGCGACATCTTCCTCACGAGCCTGCTTCCGGCGGTCCGCAAGAAGCTGGCCATCGACGTCGACGACATCCGCGCCCACAACCCGGACATCATCTACGCCATGGCGGATGCGGTCGGCAGCGAAGGTGTCGAGCAGGGCAAGCCCGGGTTCGATTCGGCGGTCTTCTTCGGCCGCGGCGGCATTCTCAACTCCTTCGCGACCGGCGACGAGCTGCCGACCCCGCGACCCGGCTTCGGTGACAAGACGGCCGCGCTCAGCCTCGCCTACGGGATGGCGGCGGCCCTGTTCCACCGCGAGCGGACGGGCGAGCCATCGGTGATCGAGACCTCACTCCTGGGGTCGGCGATGTGGGTGGCCTCGAGCGACATCATCTACAGCCAGGTGGTCGGCAAGGACTTCAGCACGGTCGAGCGCCCGGCCACCAATCCGCTCGCCCATCGCTACCGGACGTCCGATGGGCGCTGGATCATGCTGGCGATGCTGGCGTCGGACCGCTGGTGGGAGGAGTTCGCGGCAGCGATCGGACGGTCCGACCTCACCGCCGACGAGCGCTTCTCGAGCGCGCGGACGCGAGCCGAGCACGCCGAGGCGTGCATCGCGGAGCTGGCGACGACGTTCCGCGGGGCTCCGCTCGAGGAGTGGCGCCGCCGCCTCGAGAGCTTCGAGGGCCCCTGGGAGCCCGTACAGGACTCCTTCGAGGTCGGTCGCGACCGGCAAGCGGTCGCCAACGGCTACATCGCAGAGGCCCCCCATCCGTCCGGGGTGACGGTTCACGCCGTTCGCACCCCCGTGCGCCGCAACGGTGCCGCTCACGATCTCGGATCGGCGCCGGAGGCCTGGCAGCACACCGAGGAGATCCTGCTCGAGCTCGGGCACGACTGGGACCACATCATCGATCTCAAGACCAAAGGCGTCGTGCCGTGACTCGCCGTCGCGACGACGCGCCGTCCAACAACATCGAACAGACATCTGGAGGAGCAATGGGTAACGATTCGGGTTTTGATTTGGATTGGATCACGTCGGTTGATGATCACATCATCGAGCCGCCGAATGTGTGGGTTGATCGTGTGCCGAAGAAGTATCACGATGTGTGTCCGCGTGTGGTGACTGAGTCTGATGGTGCTGAGTA
>SKSP01000452.1 GCA_007122945.1 Ilumatobacteraceae bacterium
CGGCATCCGCTACCTGACGATCAGCGTCGACAACCTCACCGAGGTGACCAACGAGTGCACCGCCGCCGGCCACACGCTCGTGGTACCGCCGCGGGAGATCCGCGAGGGCGTCAGCATCTCGATCGTCGAGGACCCCGACGGCAACTGGGTCGAGTTCCTCCAGACGACGCCGACGGCGTGATCACCGACGCCCACGAGCCCGGTCACGCCGTACGACGTCGGACCAGATCTGGTGGTAGTTGGCCGCCATGACGTCGGACGTGAAGCGCTCGACGGCGATCTCACGTGCCACCTGTCCGAAACGCTGTCGCTGATCGTCATCGTCGAGGAGGCGCCTGATCGCTTCGACGAGTGCGTTGGGGTCGTCGACGTCGCACAAGAACCCGGTCACTCCCTCCACCACCGCTTCGTCGACGCTCCCGACCCGGGTTGCCACCACGGGCACCGAATGGAGCATCGCCTCGATGATCGTGAGCGGGAACGACTCGTTCCTCGATGGGAGAACGAAGATGTCCAGACCGGCCAGGTACGGACGAGCATCATCGACCCAACCCACGAAGTGCACGCGATCCGACACCTCGCGTTCATCGGCGAGCCGTTCCAGCTCGACCCGTCGAGAACCATCGCCGACGATGACCAGATCGACCCGGGGGAGAGCGTCCAAGCAAGCGATGAGCGTGTCGAGACCCTTCTGATCCTCCAGTCGGGCCGCGCAACCGATCACCGGGCGCCGCGCGAACATCGTCGGTGTCACCTCGAGGTCCGGCACTCCGTTGTGGACCACGCTCAACGACGACGCCGGGATCCCGAAATGGCGATGGAGATCGTCTGCCGACGCATGTCCCACCGCAATGGTCCGCTCCAACCGCGAAGCCACGAACCGTTTCAGGATCGCGCCACGTCGTCGTCGGCTGGGGAACACGAGATGCTCCACAGCAACGATCGGAACCCGTGCCAACCATCCGCCGACGATCGAAGCACGCGACGAGAACGGATTGCTCGAGTTCACGTGGAGCAGATCGAGTTCTGCCGCTCGATAGGCGCGCCGGTGATCGACGACCGAAGCGATCCCACTGGCACGCGCCCGAACGAGGTGGCGCCGAAGATGCGGCACCAAACGCTCTGCCTCCGCGAGCACCAGACGCGACGGGCTGAGCACATGGAGCTCGTACGAACCGGAGTACGCGCGAGCGAGGTTGAACATGGACCGCTCAGCCCCACCGATCGTGCCGGCGTCGCTGTACAGACCCACGCGGACCGGGCCTCGGTCCGCCGATCTGGTCTCTCGATGAGCGACGCTCGAAGGGCTACGGTGCTGGGTCATGTCTCGACGTCCGGCCCTTGGTCTTCCCTTTCGGCGTTCATGACACCGGAGACCACGCGGGCGCTCAACCATATCGACGGTTCGACGTCGAGGCCGCCAGCGTTCGGCGGGCACCGTCCGAGAGTGCTCCTGATCGTCGATCACATGCCGGGTCATTGGAGTGGCTACGCGATGCGGGTCGCCAACGTCATCGAGGGATTGGCCTCGGTGAGTCAGCTCCACGTGCTGCTCATCGACGTCAGTCCGACGGGCGAGCGGATCGCGCCCAGCGCGACGTACACCGTTGGCTCCATCCGCTCGCGTCGAATGGGTCGGCTCGGGCGGGTACTCCACTCGGTCCGCGTCCTTCCGAGCGATGTCCACTACCGTCGGACACGCGGACTGCGCCGCGCCGTCGCCGAGACGACGAGCGGCGTCGCGTGGGATCTCGTCTGGTGCAGCCGAGCGCGAACCCACCTGCTGACGACCGACATCCCCGCCGGTGCACGCATCGTCGACTTCGACGACCTCAACGATCGTCTCCTCACGAGTGAGGTGCTCGACCGGACCGAGGTGCGGGGCAGGCTCCGCTCGTTCGCCCCGAACCTCATCGATCGGCTCGACGCGCGCAAGTGGCGTCGGTTGCAGCGTCGGATCTCGACGCAGGCCCACGCCGTCGTCGTATGCAGCCGCGACGACCTCGAGCACCTCGGTGCGCCCAACGGTGCGATCATCCCGAACGGTTACCCCGACCCGGGACACGATGTGGCGTGGAACCTCATCTCCAGACTCGACGATGCCAGGACCGTCCACTCGCGTCCCTCGATGGTCTTCGCAGGAGCGTTGACGTACGAGCCGAACCGCCTTGCCGTCGAGTGGTTCGTCGAACGAGTGCTCCCGGCGATCGTCGACCGGGTTCCCGGTGCCGTTCTCGAGATCATCGGGCATCCGCACCGCCACGCGTCCTCGCTCCAGACCGACCACGTCGTCCTGACCGGCCACGTGCCCGACGTCAGCCCCTACTACGCCGCAGCGAGCATCGCGATCGCACCGGTCCACTCCGGCGGTGGTACCAGGCTCAAGGTCATCGAGGCACTCGCCAGAGGTGTCCCGCTGGTCGCGACGAACTTCGCGTGCAGTGGTTTCGACCTCGTCGACCGGACCGAGGTCCGGATCGCTGACAACGAGCGCGATTTCGCTCGAGCCTGCGTCTCGCTGCTCGGCGACCCCGGGCAGCGCCGAGCGCTGGCCGTCGCCGGCCGACAGCGCTTCGAGCTCGAGTTCGACGCCGCCCGATGCGAAGCGTCGGTCGCCGAACTCACGATCGACGTGCTCGAGCGGTCGTCCTCTCCGCCTCGCCTCCAAGGCATGCGCCGGCTGTGACCGGAATCCGTCCGTCACGCCCCGGTGCGGAGGGTGTCGGCTGGATCGACAACTCAGCGTCGACGTCGCGTCTCCCGCCCCTCAACCTGCGCGAGGTCTGGTCGAACAGGGAATTGATTCGGTTCTTCGCCATCCGTGACATCAAGGTGCGCTACAAGCAAGCGTTCCTGGGCATCGCCTGGGCGGGTCTGCGTCCGTTGCTGGGTGCGCTCACGTTCACGCTGGTGTTCAATCGAATCGCGACCATCGACGTCGGTGGCCGCTCCTATTTCGCGTTCGCGCTCGTCGGCTTCAGCGCGTGGACGTATTTCTCGACCGCGATCACGACCGGCACGACGAGCCTCGTGGCCAATGCCGATCTCCTCACCAAGGTGGCCTTCCCGAAGGTGGTGGCGCCTGCGTCGAGCCTGATCCCGCCCATGATCGATCTCACGGTCGGTGCGACCCTCGCGATGGTTGTGGCGGTCGCGGTCGGTGACGGTCTCTCGGCTGCCGGGCTCCTGGTCGGATTGCCGTTGGGCGTGGTCCTGCTGGTCGTCGCGGCGGCCGGGCCGATCTCGTTCTTCAGCGCCGCGGTCGTCAAGTACCGGGATGCGGCGGAGGTGGTCGGCTTCGGGCTGTACCTGCTGTTGTTCATCAGCCCGATCGCCTACCCACCCGAGCTGCTGTCCGACCACTGGCAGACGATTCTCCACCTGAACCCACTCGCCGGAGCACTCGGACTGCTCCGCAGCGGCCTCACCGGATCGGACCTACCCGGAGCCCATCACGTGGCACTCTCGGCGCTGACCGCCGGTGTGTTCTTCTTCGTCGGACTGCTCCACTTCCGGCGCCACGAGCACGAGTTCGCGGACATCGTCTGATGGGCCGGGCCGTCATCGAGCTCGACAAGGTGGGCAAGTGCTACCGACTGGGAGAGCACCACGGATCGGGCACTGATCTGCGTGAGACGCTCGCCCGACTCGGCGGATCCATGATCGGCCGATCTCGGCCGTCGACACGAGAGATCTGGGCGTTGCGCGACGTGTCGCTCACCGTCGCCGAAGGTCAGGCGCTCGGCATCATCGGCGCCAACGGCGCCGGGAAGAGCACGCTCTTGAAGGTCATCGGAGGCATCACCACGCCGACGGTCGGGCGGTCGAGAACGCGCGGCCGGGTGGGATCCCTCATCGAGGTGGGGACCGGCTTCCACGACGAGCTCACCGGACTCGAGAACACCTATCTGAACGGGGCGATCCTCGGGATGTCCCGTCGCGACGTGAGCGACCGCTTGGACGAGATCGTCGAGTTCGCCGGTCTCGAGGGCTTCATGGAGACACCGGTCAAGCGGTACTCCTCCGGCATGTACCTGAGGCTCGGATTCTCGATCGCGGCCCACATGGACGCTGAGATCCTCGTGGTCGACGAGGTCCTCGCTGTCGGGGACGCCGAGTTCCAGCGGCGCTGCCTCGCGAAGATGAGCGAGATCGAACACAGTGGACGCACCATCTTGTTCGTGAGTCACAACATGGACGCGATGGCGAAGCTGTGCCAGACAACCGTCTGGATCGACCGGGGCCGCATCCGCCTCGCAGGCCCGACACGCTCGATCATCGATGCGTACCTCGCCTCGGGGACGACGCCGACGAACGACCACAGGTTCGGACTCGATCCGTCCGCCGCAGCACAGATCACCGAGGTCGCGCTCGTCGGGGCCGACGGTCGGCCACGGTCGACGCTCCATTCGGGTTCGTCAGCCTGGTTGCAGGTCGACCTCGTGGTGAACGACTCGATACCGGAACTCGACCTGGCGTTCATCGTCTCGACTCGAAGTGGGGTCGACCTGTTCGACGAAGGGCTCGCGGACACCGGGTGCCACGACATCTCGACCCCGGGCGTGTATCGGGTGCGAGCGCATGTTCCGGATCTTCTCGCTCCGGGAGAGTACGTCATCAGCCTCTGGCTCGGAACCCAGCTCGAGGATTTCGCGAAGCACGAACACGTGCTCGCGTTCACCGTTGACGGCGACGTCGTCGATCGGCCCCGACGACGAATCCGCTTGGGGACGGAGTGGGAGACGAGCCAGAAGGGTGACAGCGGGACGACCCCCTGATCCACTGCTTCTCGCAGGCGGGTGAAGCCTCGGCTGGACGATCCATCGTCCCGTCATCGTGAAACGGGCTTTCGCACCCGGGCGGCATGGATCAGGCTGTAGTTGACGTCGTGATCCTGGAGTTCGTCGCGGTCGAGTTCATCGACGCCGAGTCCGTGGAGGAACGCAACAGCCGCGAGGACGTTCCCATACGACGCGATCGAGACCTCGAAGCCGGCGAAGGCATCGGCGCACATCCGGTTCACGCTGTGACGGGTGAAGGAGTAGTGCCATGTCGTGCCCCACTCGTCCGGATCGACGTTGCTGATCCCGGGAACGGTCATGAGCAGCACCCCGCCCGGGGCGAGGACGCGCGCGATCGTCCCCAACGCAGCCGGGAAGTCGTAGACGAGGTGCAATGTCTGGGTGAGCACGACGCAATCGAACGCGGCCTCGGGGAGGAACGACCCATCCGCCAGGTCTCCGACGAAGGTTGCGCCTGCGGCACCCGGGTCGATGTGGAGCACATCAGCGATCGTGACGTGATCGGTGCCGAAACGATAGGTGTAGCTCGCGTCGCCGACCTCGAGACACCGCCCTCGGACGTCGGACCGGTGCTCATCGAGGAAGCTCTCGATGTAGAACCGGTCGACGGGCCCTCCCCGTCCGTACCCGAAGTCGGTGCTGATCGGCGTCGTGCGACGGAGATGCCCGAACCGCACGGCACCGATCGGTGGGGAGTGGGAGCCTCCATGGCTCCGAACCAGAGGTCGGAGTGGCGAGATCGCGAGCTTCCCGAGCTCACGGGCACCCCGCCGCAGCCGCTCCGGGGCACTGCGTTCGGGAGGCGTCTCGGAGTATCCGTCCACCAGCTGCCGGAGGCCCGGTGCCAGCCGATCACGCTGTTCGGCTGCTCGCTCACGGCCCCCGGACCGCAGCGAACGCAGACGATCAGCGATCGGAACCGGGAGCCGTCGCACGACCCCGGTCCGCAAGCTCCACGCGACCTCGACCAGACCGTCGCGAGGTCCGAGTCGCTGCGGACGACTGGACTCGACCGAGCGCCACTCCGCGCTCGACGGGCCGCGTGTCCGGGTCAGGTGCTCCCGCAGCCATGCGAGGAAGCGGTCCTGGGCCGGGTTCGAGCGCCACGGGTTCCAGTGGTCGGTACGTCCGTCCACGGCACATGCCGACTGCCGGTGCTGACGATAGAGGGCGTACACCTCGGAATCGAGGACGACCCGCAGTTCGAGTGCGACCTTGGCGAAGAAGACCTGATCCTCGAACATTCCCCGGAACTGCGGCTCGAAACCGCCGATACGGTCGACGGCCTCGCGGCGGACGGCCACGCAGCAGATGGCCGGATTCAGCCATCCGGGTGGCGAGCCGTAGATTCCGATGAACAATTCCGGGGGGTCGATCGTCTGATGAACCCCGAGCCCGGTGGGGAGTCGGCCCACCGAGTCGCGTCGACGGTCGTTCGGGCGGCCCGTCCACCCGTGCCACATCACACAGTGTCCGACCACGGCGTCGGCATCCGGATGCCGGCGGAGCACCTCGAGGCTTCGCGCCATGGCGGTCGGGAGCGCGATGTCGTCGCTGTCGAGGAAGCCGACGACGTCGCCGTGCGCCATCGCGAGTCCGATGTTCCGAGAGGCGCTCATCCCCAAATTCGCGTGCCCGGGGTGGTCCAGGTAGCGGATCCGGGGGTCCGCTTCCGCCCAACGGAGCGCGATCCGGGAGCTCCCGTCGGACGAACCGTCGTCGACGAGGATCAACTCCCAGTCGTGGACACCCTCTTGAGCCAGGACGCTTGCGATCGCGTCACCGATGAACCGCTCGGCGTCGAGGAAGATCATGATCCACGACACCTCTGGTCGAGGACGGGTCGAGCCGGAATTCACGCCTCGGTGGGTCCCGGGCCCTCGTCGCGCGGCATGGCGACGCATCGTAGCGTCGCTTCTGCGCGGAGCTTTGTCCGCCTCCCCCCTCGGAATGCGATACTCCGACGGACGTGACGGTCGGAGGAAGCGCAGTGGACGTTGACGAACATCGGGACGACACCGGGCGCGATCTCCGTATCAGTGTGGTGATTCCCGCTTACCAGGCCGAGCGGTTCGTCGCCCAGGCCGTCGGATCCGTCCTCGACCAGACCGACCGACCGCTCGAGGTCATCGTCGTGGACGACGGTTCCTCGGACGGCACCGCCGAGGTCGTGAGTGGCTTCGGATCGTCGGTGACGCTCATCTCGAAGAACCATGCCGGGGAGGCGTCAGCCCGCAACGCCGGGGTGCGGGCCGCGAACGGCGAATGGGTCGCGTTCCTCGACGCCGATGACAGGTGGCTCCCCGGACGCCTGATCGCCATGCGCGCGCAGATCCGCGATGATCCTTCGGTCGACGTCCTGACGTCCGACGGGTTCATCGAAGCGGGCGGGCAGATCACGGGACGGTGCTACGGACCCTGCTGGTCGTTCGCACATCGAGATCAGCGGGCCGAGATCCTCCGCCGGAACTTCGTGTTCGGGCACGTGGTTGCGCGTCGTCGCCGGCTGATCGACCTCGGTGGCTTCGAGGAGTCGATCGAGCACACCACGGACTGGGAGATGTGGGTCAGGCACCTGCTCGACGGCGGCCGGATCGCACTCGTCGATCGACCGCTCTCGGTGTACCGGGTGCATACCGGATCGCTCAGCGCTGATCGTTCGGGAATGGCGCTCGGGAGCCTGGCGACGTTGCGATCCGCCGCGGCGAACCCGAAGCTCGCACCGCCCGAGCGAGCCATCGTGGACGCCAGCATCACACAGCTTCGACTGACCCTCGAGCGGGCGCACATCGCTGACGCGCTGGAGGCGGGTGATCCCCGGCACATCCGTCGCCGGGCGACCGAGATCGCAAGGTGTCGCGACCAGCCGCGCCGGTCACGTGCGAGAGCGGCGGCGGCTGCGATGCTCCCGCGCGCGGCCGCGTACGCCGATCGTCGGAGGAGCCGCGGCTACGAGGTCGGCACGATGGGACGGCACCTGCCCGCGACCGGGGACCGACCGGACGTCTCGGCGGCGCCGCGTGACTCGATCCCCCTGGTGTCGGTGGTCCTCCCCTTTCTCGACGAGGTTCGCTTCCTCGCCCGCTCCGTGGATTCGGTTCGTCGTCAAACATGCGGGAGCTGGGAACTGCTCCTGGTGGACGACGGGTCCACCGACGGCTCGCAGCTCCTCGCAGAACGGCTCGCGCAGGAGGACCCTCGGATACGGGTGCTCCGCCACCCCGGCGGTGTCAACCGTGGACTGGTCGCGAGTCGGAACCTCGGAATCGCTCAGGCCCGTGCTGCGACCACGGCGTTCGTCGATGCCGACGATGTCTGGGAGCCGGACAAACTCGAACGACAGCTCGTCCAACTGGCCGACAATCCGGACGTCGGCATGGTGTGCGGCCCGACCTGGACCGTCCGGCTCGACGACGGGTCGACAACGGTGGAGCGGGTGGTGCTCGACGCGCCTGTCGTGCTCGCCCCCGGTCACTTCGCACGCCGGCTGGTCAACAGGAGGCTCTTGCCCCCTCCACCCTCGGTGGTCCTCTATCGGACGAGCGCGCTCCGTTCGGTCGGAGGGGTTCCAATCGGAGACAACCTGTACGAGGACCAGCGAACATTCGTGGCGGTGAGTCAGGAGCACCCGGTGTTCGTGGGAGATGTCCCGCTGGCCAGCTACACGGTCAGGCCGGACTCGTTGTACGGATCGCTCGAGCACGATCACGCGACCAAGTGGCGCCAGGAGCGAGATTTCCACCTCTGGATCGGCCGGCGCTTCATGTTTCGGGGGCACAGAGGGACGCTGCTCGTCGGTGTCGTCGCCGGGCGGAGAGCGGCAGGATGGGCCAAGCGAACAGCGATCCGCCTGATCAGGACCATGTCGAAGCGGTCATCGCGACAGGACGGATGAGCGGAATGACTCGGCGCCGACATCGGTCGGATGCAAGCGTGGCACGAGCAATGGTCGGTCGAACGGCGACACCCAGCGATCCTCGGTCGTGACCGCGCAGTCGAAGTCGGCGCGCCCGACCAGCCGCGCGGTCGCGCGGTTCGCGTCGCCGTGCGGGTACGCGAACGGACGAACAGCGCACCCCAGCAGCCCGTCGAGCTCGTCGCGAGCCGCTTCCACCTCGGACAACGCGTCGTGGTCGGCCAGGCGAGTGAGCTTGGGATGGTTGACCGTGTGCACGCCGATGGTCACCAACGGATGTGCGGCAACCTCGCGCAACTCCTCTGTCGTGAACGGTCGGGCACCGTCGTAGTCCGCGTCCACCCCGAGCGATCCGGCGAGTCGATCGAGTGTCGGAGTGATCTCTCGACGTGGCATCGCGTCGAATAGCGAGTACAGCTGATCGTGGAGCCAACGTCTGCTCGGAGGGTCGTCACCCAGATCAACGCCCGCGTGCACCACCTCCTGCCGCTCACACGCTCGGAGCAGGACGTCGACGGGAATCTGATCGCGCAGGACGATGTCTTCGAGCCGATCCCACCAGAACGCAGGCTGGTCGAGGAACCCGGTCGCGACGAAGACCGTGACGGGGGCCGCGTGGTGCTCGAGGACCTCGAGCACCTCCCCGAAACCGTCCGCGTAGCCGTCGTCGAACGTGATGGCGAACCGTCGTTCGGCGACGACGGCGCGGCGGAGACGACCTCGGTCCACTTCGTCGTCCAGCTCCACGATTCGGCCCATCTCGGACAGCACCTCGACATGCTCCTTGAAGTGTTCGAGCGTCACGGCCAGCTTCCACGGGTCGGGGCCCGGCGGGCCGATCCGGTGGTAGCAGAGAACGGCGAACCGGGAGGGTGCCCTCGTCCTGATCTCTCGTCGACACCGGTTCAGCACGCGGCGTGGGTGAAGCGACCGGATGTCCATGCCACCTCTGAACGCTACCTCGAATCATCTGCGCGTCGCGGATGGGCATCGGGTACAGGGTCTCCGACGTCGGCTCACACGAGGTTGGTGATCGCGCCCTTTTCGGCGCCCTGGGCGAGGCGGGCGTACTTGCCGAGCACGCCGCTCGTGTAACGCGGCGGGTTCGGCGTCCAGCCCGTGCGGCGGGCGACGAGCTCGGCGTCGTCCACGAGCACGTCGAGCGACTTGGTCGGCACGTCGATGCGGATGCGGTCACCGTCGCGCACGAACGCGATCGGCCCGCCGTCGACCGCCTCGGGAGCGACGTGACCGATGCAGAACCCCCACGTACCCCCGGAGAACCGGCCGTCGGTGATCAGCGCACAGTCCGCGCCCCGACCGGCGCCCTTCATCGCCCCGGTGATGGCCAGCATCTCGCGCATGCCGGGGCCGCCCTTGGGTCCCTCGTAGCGGATCACGACGACGGTGCCCGGCTCGATGCGCCCGGCGAGCACCTCGGCCATCGCGTCGTCCTCGCCGTCGAACACCCGGGCGACGCCCTCGAACGTGCGCTGCTCGGCGGACAGCCCCGCCACCTTGACGACCGAGCCGCTCGGCGCGAGCGACCCGGTCAGGATGTTGAGACCGCCCTCGGTGTTGATCGGCGCGTCGAGCGGGTGGACGACGGTCCCGTCGGGAGCGGGCGGGTCGATCTCGGCGAGGTTCTCGGCCATCGTCTTACCGGTCACGGTCATGCAGTCGCCGTGGAGCAGCCCGGCGTCGAGCAGGTGCTGCATCACGACCGGCACGCCGCCGATCCGGTCGAGGTCGGTCATGTGGAACTTCCCGCCGGGCTTCATGTCGGCGATGTGCGGCACCCGGTCGGCGATCCGGTTGAAGTCGTCGAGGTCGAGCGCCACACCG
>SKSP01000034.1 GCA_007122945.1 Ilumatobacteraceae bacterium
GACGACAGGGCGGCGATCACCTTCGGGTCGGTGGCCCGACCGACCGCCGCTCGCAGCATCGCCTGGTGATCGGCATCACCGCGTCCCGCGTCGAGACCCGGCGCCGAATCGAACTCCGCCACCTTGGGCTTCGTGGCGTCGGACTTCGTGGCGTCGGGCGTCGGGGCGCCGGGCTTCATGGCGTCGGACTTCGTGGCGTCGGACTTCGGGGCGCCGGGCGTCGGGGCGCCGGGCGTCGGGGCGCCGGGCGTCGGGGCGTCGGGCGTCGTGGCGTCGGGTTTCGGGGCGGTCGCGCCGCTGGCGATCATCAGCGTGATCATCTGGCGGTCGCCGGCGTTCCACCCCCGCATGAAGTGGCGTCGACCGAGCCGCTCCAGGAACTCGCTCCCCCGACCGACGACCTGGCTGTAGCGGCCGTCGGGACTCGGCACCTCCACCTCGGCGCCCAGCACGAAGCGTCGGATCTCCGGCTCACCTCCCATGTGGCGGGCCTCGAGTGCCTTGGCCCGCTTCACCCACGCCGCCACGTCGCTCGTGAGCTGCTCCATGTTGAACGTGAACTTCACGCTGAGCTTGTCGACCACCGACGAGGTGCCCTCACCCTTCATCGCACGCGACACGATCTTGCCGAGCTCGCGGTCCTGTGCGTGCAACAGCTCGGACCGCTCGCGGAACCCGAGCTGACCGTCGCCCGTCGCTCCGGTCGCCTTCGACGCCTTCACCCGGGCGAGGAGCTGCTCGTGCGCCTTCGACGACAGTCCGCTGGCGAGCTCGCTCCCGTGCATCTCGACCATGCTCTGCTGGTCTCGCGGGGACAGCTCGTTGAACAGCCGCAGCACCTCCTGCTGGTCGGAGATCGCCCAGATCGCCCCCTCGCCGGCGGCGCCGAGCGCCATGCGCACCCGGTTGATCGGCGAGGGTCGGCCGCCGTTGCCCACGACGTCCATCAGGTACTCGTGGCGGAACCCCTCGAAGTCCGGGATGCCGAGCAGTTCGCCGATCCCTCGCCCGGTCTCGGCCCGGGCGGAGTTCACCACGTCGGCGACATCGGGCCGCATCAACAGGTGCATCGCCTTGTTGAACCGGGTGATCGCACGGATCCGCCGCTTCGAGAGCAGCGACACGAGCTCGGTCCCCGCCGCCTTCGCGTCGAGGCGCCGCTCCGCGTCGACCGCGTCCTCCTCGTCGCGCGTCCGGCCGGTGTTGCCCCACCCCCACAGACGCCGGACACCACCGTCGTTCTGCAGGACGTGGGTCAGCTCGTGGGCGAGCGTCCGCTGCCCGGCCGCGGACGACGGGTCGTACTCGCCGTCGGCGAAGAAGACGTCGCTCCCGGCGGTGAACGCCCGGGCGTTCATCGACCGGCTGAGCCGGTCGGCGTCGGGCCCGGCGTGGATGCGGACCTTGTCGAGCGGCGTACCGAACGCGGCCTCCATCGGAGCCCGCACCGTCGCGGCGAGCGGACGACCACCCCCGCGCGCACGCGCGATTCGGCTCGACGTGCCCGGATCGAGCACGCCGCCCTCGGGCCCGACAGCGCCGTCGGCACCCGGCGCGCTGCTTCGTCGGATCCGGCCCGACGGGGCGGGGCTCACCGAAGATGCCGTCGCGTCGGGCGCTGGATCGTCGCCGCCCGCACCACGCTCGCCCGCCGCCGACGAGGTGCCCGCCAGCCGGCGGACCAGCTGCTCGGCGATCGCGTCGGCCTCCCGCTCGACGGCGTCGTCGACCGCACCGACCACCACGGGGGACGTGCGGCGGACAGTGCGGTCCGGCGCACTCGCAGTCGGGGCGGCAACGGCCGTCTCGCGCTCGAAATCGCTCACCGCACCCGTCCCTCTCGACCCGTCCCTCTCGACCGCACGCGGCGTGGCACACGACCGCTGCCGGACGCTACCACGCAGGGGGCGTACCGGCGCTCGATCGAACGCCCAGCGCGCGAATCACTCGCCGAGCCACTCGTCGATCAGGCGGCGGGCGATCGAGATGCCGGGCGGCACCTGCGGGAGCTGGTCGCGACGGAACCACCCGGCGTCCGCGATCTCGGCCGGGTCGGGATCGATCTCGCCGTCGGCGTACTCGGCGCGGAACCCGACCATCAGGCTGTGCGGGAACGGCCACGGCTGACTCGCCCGATAGGTCGCGTTGGCCACCGTGATGCCGACCTCCTCGGTGACCTCCCGCTGCACGGCCGCCTCGAGCGATTCGCCGGGCTCGACGAAGCCGGCGAGGCACGAGTACATCGGCATCCGCCACTGCGCGCCCCGGGCCAGCAGCGCCTCCTGGTCGGAGCCGGGATCGCCCCGGGTGACGAGCGTGATCATCGCCGGCGCGACCCGCGGATAGGCGAGCAGGCCGCACGCCGGGCACCGCATCGCCCGGTCCCCCGGCACCGGCTCGGTCGGCTCCGCACACCGGCCGCAGAACCGGTGGGTGCGCGCCCACTCCACGATCTGGACCGCGCGGCCTGCGGCGAGCCACTCGGCCTCGGTGGACCGACCGTGGAAGCCGTACAGGTCGAGCGCCGCGCCGTCGCTCGGATCGGCGTCGGCCGGCACGTCGACCGCCCACCACGCGGCGCCGCCGACGATGCCGACGACGTGTCGTGGCCACGACGGATCGACGGGGTGTTCGTCGAGCCACACCGACGTCCCGACGACGTGCACGAACCGGTGCGGCCCGTCGTGGCTCGCGACCGGGGCGTTGATCGGGGCGAAGTCCCCCGGGGGACGACGATCACGGCCACGGTCGCGCGAGGTCACCCTCGTTGCGTAGCATCCTGGGCACGTGGAACCGCAACCGCACCCCGACATCGCCCCGCTCGTGTCACTCCTCGGCACGTGGCGCGGCGAGGGCCACGGCGAGTACCCCACCATCGAACCCTTCGCATACGTCGAGGAGGTGACGTTCGGGCACGTCGGCAAGCCGTTCCTCGCCTACGCGCAGCGGACCCGCGCCGCCGACGACGGCCGCCCGCTCCACGCCGAGTCCGGGTACTGGCGGGTCCCGTCCCCCGAACGGTGCGAGCTGGTGCTCGCCCACCCGACGGGCGTCACCGAGCTCGCCGAGGGGACGATCACGGTGGCCGACGGTGGCGTGACGACGATCGACCTCGCATCGACCGTGGTCGGGCTCACCGGTTCGGCCAAGCTCGTGACGGCGGTGGAGCGCACGTTCGTCCTCGACGGCGACGTCCTCGACTACACGCTGCGGATGGCCGCCGTCGGCCAGCCGTTGCAGCACCACCTCGCCGCTTCTCTGCGGCGCGTCCTCGAGCCGTAGGCTCGACGACATGTCGAACCCCAGCAACGTCGTCATCGTCGATGCCGTGCGCACGCCCATCGGGCGGCGCGGCGGCGGCCTGTCCACCGTGCACCCCGCCGACGTGCTCGCCAGGGTCCAGTCCGCCCTGATCGAGCGGTCGGGGATCGACCCCGCCGAGATCGGCCAGGTCGTGGGTGGCTGCGTGAGCCAGGTCGGCGAGCAGAGCTTCAACGTGACCCGCACCGCCTGGCTGTCGGCCGGGCTCCCCCTGACCACCGCCGCCACGACGGTCGACACCCAGTGCGGGTCCAGCCAGCAGGCGACCAACCTCGCGACCTCGCTCGTCGGGTCCGGCGTGGTCGACGTCGCCGTCGCGTGCGGCGTCGAGGTGATGAGCCGCATCCCCATCGGCTCCAACAGCTCCAAGAAGCTCGGACTCGGCGTGCCGATCCCCAAGCCGTACTTCGACCAGTACGAGATGACCTCGCAGTTCGAGGGCGCCGAGCGGATCGCCGACAAGTGGGGCATCAGCCGCGACGATGCCGACCGGTTCGGGCTCGCCAGCCAGGAGCGTGCCGCCCGGGCCTGGGCCGAGGGCCGCTTCGACGGCCAGTGGATCCCGGTCGAGGCGCCCGACGTCGACGAGGACGGCAAACCGACCGGCACCACCCACGTCGTCGAGCGCGACGAGGGTCTGCGCGAGACCTCCCTCGAGAAGCTCGCCACGCTGAAGCCGGTCGCCCGCGAGGACGGCGTGCACACCGCGGGCAACTCGTCGCAGATCTCCGACGGCGCCGCCGCGGTGTTGATCATGACCGAGGAGAAGGCGTCGGCGCTGGGGCTCACGCCGCGCGCTCGCGTGGTCGACACGTGTCTCGTCGGCGTCGACCCGGTGCTGATGCTCACCGGCCCGATCGACGCCACGCAGCGCCTCCTCGACCGGACCGGGCTGTCGATCGACGACATCGACGTGTTCGAGATCAACGAGGCGTTCGCGTCGGTCGTGCTGGCCTGGGCCAAGGAGGTCGGCGCCGACCTCGAGAAGACGAACCCGAACGGCGGGGCGATCGCGCTCGGTCACCCGCTCGGGGGCACCGGCTCGTTCTTGATGACCAAGGCGCTCAACGAGGTCGAGCGCATCGACGGTCGCTACGCGCTCGTCTCGATGTGCTGTGGCGGCGGACTCGGCACCGGAACGATCATCGAACGCCTCTGACGGCGACGCCCGCCCCATCGGGCCGCCCCATCCGCCCGGCCCATCCGCCCGGCCTATCCGCCCGGCCCATCCGCCCGGCCCATCCGCCCGGCCGAACCGGCAGGCCCGACGCGGTCAGCCCGGCGACCAACCGGGTGGGGCCAGCTCGAAGCCGTCGAAGCTGAAGCCGGGCACCACGACGCAACTCAGCAGCGTCCACGACCCGAGCGGAACCGCGGCCTGCCACATCCGGGGCGCGACCACGGCCTGCGGACGCTCGCCGCCCGCGATGTCGGGCCCGAGCACCGTGCGCACCACCTGCCCGTCATCGGCCACGTCGAGTGCGACCGGCCCACCGGCGTGGAACAACCACAGCTCGGTGGCGTCGACCCGGTGCCAGTGCGAGCGCTCGCCGGCTCGCAACAGGTAGTGGATCGCCGTTCCGGCGGCGCGCCCGTCGGTGCCCTCGGCAGCTCGCCAGGTCTCGCCGTAGTGACCGCCCTCGGGATGCGGTTCGAGGCCGAGGCGGTCGATGATGTCGTCGGGCGTCACCGCAGCATCATCGCACGCCGGTAGCGTCGCGGGTCGTGGTCACCCTGGCCGACACCCTGGCCGAACGTCTCGGACGGTCCCCCGACGCCAAGCTCGTCATCGTCTCCTGCGACGACCTCGGCTCGTGCCACGCCGCCAACGTCGGCGTGCTGCGGGCGTTGCGCGACGGGCTCGCCACGTGCGCCTCGCTGATGGTGCCGGCGCCGTGGGCGCAGCACGCGGCACGCGAGTGCGGCCCCGACCTCGACATCGGTGTCCACCTCACCCTCAACGCCGAGCACGCCGTGTACCGCTGGGGACCGATCACCCACGCCCCGTCCCTGCAGTCCGGTGAGGGCGGCTTCCCGCGCAACCTCGACGACCTCTGGGAGCACGCCGATCCCGCCGAGGTGCGCCGCGAGCTGCGGGCCCAGGTCGAGCGGGCGATGGCCTGGGGCATCGACGTGACCCACCTCGCGCCACACCTGACGGCGATCACCCTGCGGCCCGAGTTCTTCGACGTGTACCTCGACCTCGCGTGCGAGTACCGGCTGCCGATCCGACTGCCGTCGACGGTCACGGCCGAGCAGGCCGGCTTCCCGTTCCGTCAGCTCGCCGTCGACGAAGGCGTCGTGTTCCCCGACCACTTCGACCACGACTGGCGCGCCGGGTCGCGCGAGCGCGTGTACGAGACCCTCCGGTCGCTGTCGCCCGGCGTGACCGAGATCCACGTCCAACCGGCGATCGACACCCCCGAGGTCCGAGCGCTGACGTCGGCCGCCCAGGGATGGATCGACGACCTCGACCTCGTCACGAGCGACCGGACGCTGCCGCAACTACTCGAGCAGCAGGGCGCCGAGCTGATCGGCTACCGCGAGCTCAGGGACGCGATGCGAGCCGGCTGATCGCGTCGGCCGCGGCGCCCGACTTCAGCGCGTCGAACAACTCACCGGTGTGACCGGCGGCCTTCAGGCGACCCCGCATGAACTCGACGTCGGGTGCGAAGCCGTCGGCGGCGGCGACGTCGAGCGGCACGGTGACGACGACGTCGGCCTCGTCGGGGCCCTCGACCCGCTCGTCGCCCTTTCCGACCACGACTCGGTACTGCACGCTCACCCGTCGCTCCTCGACGGCCGTTCCTCACTGGTCGCGATCACCGGTCGCCCCTCACCGGTCGCCCCTCACCGGCCGACCCGCACGCCGACACCGGCGAACAGGTCGCGCTCGTCGTCGCCCTCGGGGATCGGCCCGACCAGCGACCGGGCGAGGATCCAGTCCTCCCACGGGTAGGTGGCGGCGAGCTCGTCGTCGTCGAGCCCGAACCAGAAGCCGGCGGACGGATCGACCTGCGTCGCATGGGCCTGCAGCGCGCCCGAACGCGCCCACATGTACTCCGACACGTCGATCCTGGTCGTGATGCGATGATCGGTGTCGGGCCGATCGAACCACTTGTCGTCGAAGGGCGACTCACCACGCTTGGCGAGCAGCGCCTCGTGGATCGCCAGGATGCGGGCCTTCGACCACGCCGAGTAGTACAGCTTCACGGGCTGGTACGGCTCGCCGGCGTCGGGGTACCAGGCGGCATCGCCGGCCCGGTCGAACGCGAGGACCGAGATGTCGTGGACGCGCAGGTGGTCCGGGTGCGGATAACCGCGCTGGTCGTCGCCATAGGTCATCACGACCTGGGGTCGCTCCCTCCGGATCACCTCGACGAGCTTGCGAGTGGCCTCGTCGAGGTCGGCGCGGTGGAAGCAGTCCGGATGCGAGTTCGACGGCGAATCAGGCATCCCCGAGTCGCGGTACCCGAGCATCACCACCTCGTCGAAACCGATCACCGCGACCGACGCCGCGAGCTCTGCCGGGCGCATGCGGACCACGAGCTCCCGCTCCTGTTCGGGGGTCAGACCGTGGAACGGCTGGCCGGGTTCGCGCAGCAGCGGGTTCTGCAGGTCGCCCTCCTCACCGCCGGTGCAGCACACGAGCACGGTCCGGACTCCCTCGGCGTGGTACTTGGCGATCGTGGGGGCGCCCTTCGAGGCCTCGTCGTCGGGGTGGGCGTGCACGGAGAGCAGCGTGGGGCGATCGGACACGGCGCCGAGGCTATCGGTACGCTCCCGACGTGGCCCGTCCTGCGCACCGAACACGCCGCGCCGCCCCGGCCCCGACGTCGGCCGGCGGGACGGCGGCCAGCAGGGCGGCCCGGGCGATCGGCGCCGCGGCGGCGAGCATCCTGGTGCTCGCTGCGTGCGCGACGGGAGACGGACGCGAGCTGCGACCACCGACCGAGCCGGCACCGACCACCACGGCTCCCGAGCACCTCGACGGAACGGTCGAGCTCCCGGCCGATGGCGAGCTCCCCGGGGAGTTCCCCGAGCCCGGTCCCGATGACGTCCCGATCGACCCTCCCCCGGCGTTCGAGGTGTTCGCCGCGTGGCGCGACGGCGCCGACATCTCACCGCGCCACACGTGTGACGGCGCCGACGTCTCGCCCGCGCTCACCTGGACCGGGGTCCCCGACGGCACGTTCGAGATCGCGATCGCCGTGATCGACGAGCAGGCCGCCGGGTTCGTGCACTGGGTGGTGACCGGGATCGACCCCGCGACCGTCTCCACGTTGGAGGGCCAGGTCCCGCCGGGCGCCACCGAGCACGCCAACGACTTCGGCGGCAGCGGGTGGGCCGGGCCGTGCCCGCCGGCGGACGCCACCCACACCTACCGGTTCACGGTGTACGCCCTCGACGCCGAGCTCGGCGGCATCGACGCCGAGTCGCCGTCGGCGATCGTCGCCCTGATCGAGGGCCTCGCGCTCGAGTCGACGAGTGTGACCGGGACGTTCAGCCGCTGATCGCGAGTGCGTCCAGTTGGTCGGCGAACTTCTCGATCGCCGCGGCCCGGCGGGTGGGGACGTGCTCGGTCGGCGGCTCGGACGCCCGGTAACCCTTCAGCACCTGGCGGGCGACGGTCACCTTGTGGACCTCGTCGGGTCCGTCGTAGATCCGCGCCGCCCGGGCCGCCCGGTACATCGACTCGAGCGGGAGATCGGTCGTGTAGCCGAGGCTCCCGTGGATCTGGATCGCCCGGTCGATCACGTTGTAGAGCACCTTGGCGCCCCAGAACTTGATCACGCCGATCTCGACGCGGGCGTCGCTGTAGTGCTTCCCCGCCGCGTGCAACTGGTCCATCGTCCACGCCGCGTGCAACGTGAGCAGCCGGGCGGCCTGCCGCTCGGCGTAGCTCTCGGCGACCCAGTCCTGGATCATCTGCTTGTCGGCCAGGATCGAGCCGTGCGTGTAGCGGGTGAGGGCGCGCTCGCACAACATGTCGAACGCCCGCTGCGACTGGCCGAGCCAGCGCATGGCGTGATGGATCCGCCCCGGCCCGAGCCGCTTCTGGGCGAGCGAGAACCCCTGTCCGAGACCGGCCTCGCCGCCGACGATCGCGTCGAGCGGCACGCGGACGTCCTCGTAGAGGATCTCGGCGTGACCGCCCGGCTCGCCGGTCCTGTGGTCGGGCTCACCCATCGTCGGCACGTCGCGCACGATGTTCACGCCGGGCGTGTCGGTCGGGACGATGAACATCGAAAAGGACTGGTAGGCGCGAGATGGCGGGTGGGTCGACGGCTCGGTCTCGTCGTCGCCGGTACGCGCCATCACGATCAGGAAGTCAGCGATCGACGCGTTCGACGAGAACCACTTGTGGCCGTTGATCACCCACTCGTCGCCGTCGCGAACGGCGGTGGTCGACAGCAACGTCGGATCCGCGCCCGCACCCGGCTCGGTCATCGAGAAGCACGAGCGGTACTTGCCGTCGAGCAACGGCTGCATCCACCGCTGCTTCTGCTCCTCGGTGCCACCCACCGCGATCAGCTCGGCATTGCCCGAATCGGGCGCCTGGTTCCCGAACACCGCCGGCGCGTACACGCACTGGCCCAGGATCTCGTGCATCAACCCGAGCTTCACCTGGCCGAACCCCAACCCGCCCATGTCGGGCGGGAGGTGCGCCGCCCACAACCCCTGGCGCTTGACCTCCTCCTTCAACGGGTCGGTGATTCGGCGGAACGCCTCGCGGCCCTCCGGAGAGCGCCACTGCTCGGCGAGCGTCTCGAGCGGGATGATCTCGTCCCGCACGAACTCGCGCATCCAGTCCAGCTTCTCCTGGAACTCCGGGTCGGTCGAGAAATCCCATGCCATGCACGCGACCCTACGCCCGGGCCGCCCGCGCCGGCGGACCGGCCGACCGGCACCCTCACCCCGGTACCCTCGCCGGTGTGCAGGCCACCCCCGCCCAGGTCGTCGACGTCGAGGTCGAGCGCGAGGTCGAGGTCCGCGTCACCTACGACGACGGCGTGACCGCCACGTTCCCGGTGCTGGAGCTGCGGCGTGCCTGCCCGTGCGCCGGCTGCCGCGGCAAGCGTGAGCACGACCGCCCCGCTTACGAGGGCTCGTCGGTGTCCATCCTGGACGCCGAGCTGCACGGCAACTGGGGCATCTCGCTGCGCTGGAGCGACGGCCACGACACCGGCATCTACGCCTGGCAGCACCTGCGATCCTGGTGGGACGCCCGCGGCGACTGAATACCCTGGACGATCATGGCGCTGCCCCCTCCGACCCCGCCCGGCCCCTCCGGCCCGACCGGCAGCCGGGTCGACCACGAGACGACCTGCTACCGCCACCGTGACCGACCGGCCGGCCGGCGCTGCACCCGGTGCGGCAACTGGGCGTGCGACGAGTGCCTCGTCCAGGCCGCCGTGGGCAGCAACTGCCTCGACTGCGCCCGTGCCTCGCGGCCCGACGTCGCCACCCGGGCCCGCTTCTGGAGCGCCCGGCAGACCCTGTTGGTCACGATGTCGCTGATGGCGGTCAACGTGGCCGTGTTCGTCTGGGTGATCATCCAGGACCCGTCCAGCGTCGGCCAGCGCGGCATCTCGCGCGGTCAGGCCCAGCTCGGGTTGTCCGCGGACGTGATCGAGCGGGGCGTGATCTTCCAGTTCTCCGACGGCGCGTACATCGCCGGGCCGGGCGAGTGGTACCGCATCGTCACGTCCGGCTTCCTCCACTTCGGCTTGTTGCACATCGCGTTCAACATGTACCTGCTGTACCTGCTCGGCCAGCTGCTCGAACCGAGCCTCGGCCGGGTCCGGTTCGCCCTGCTGTACTTCGCGGCGCTGGTCGGTGGATCGGCGGGGGCGATGATCCTCCAGCCGAGCGGGTTCCACGGCGGCGCGTCGGGCGCGGTGTTCGGCCTGATGGGTGCCGCGTTCGTCGGCTACAGCATCCGCGGTGTGAACCCGTTCTCGACGGGCATCGGGACGATCCTCGTGCTCAACCTGCTGATCACGTTCACGATCCCGGGGATCTCCATCGGCGGCCACCTCGGCGGCGTCGTGGCGGGAGCGCTGGCCGGCTTCGTCGTGCTGGCGCCGGGCCACAAGGGCTACCCGCGATGGGCGACGTACGCGTTCCCCGCGGCGCTGATCGTCGTCAGCCTGGTGCTCACCGTCCTCGCCATCAACGGCACCATCTGACCCCCAGGCGCACCCACCCGCGCCCACCCGCACAGCCCGCACAA
>SKSP01000383.1 GCA_007122945.1 Ilumatobacteraceae bacterium
CCACACGCACACCGCCGCGGTGCCGTGCTCGGCGGCACGGCTGCACAGGTCGAGCGCGCCGGCCTCGGTGGCCCGGTCGCCCAGGTCGGTCAGATCGACGAGACCGATCGCTCGCCGAGCGACCTCGCGAGCGGCGTCCGTGGAGCCGGGGGTCCCGTCCGTCACGGCTCGTACCGTATCCCAGACAGCCGCCACGGACGGAGATGGTGCCGAGATCTCGGCGGCGCCGACGCAGGCGCCACATCCGACGCGACGATCGGCCGGTGCGGTGCGGGCGCATCGCCGCCACCCTTGACCGGGCGGGCCGACAGCGCTTTCATGACGGGTCCGAGGCGGCCCACCGCCGCCGGCCGTCGCCATGGACCCTGCAGCCGACCCTTCCTCGCCCGGGCCGCGACGGGCCACGATCGAAGACGTCGCCGTCGCTGCCGGCGTCTCGGTCGCCACCGTGAGCCGGGCCCTGCGCGGCCTCCCCCACGTGGCACCAGCGACCCGTCAGCGGGTGGTGCAGGTAGCCACCGAGCTCGCCTACCGCCCCGACCCCGCAGCGGCCCGCCTCGCGACGGGGAGATCGCAGGCCGTCGCCCTCGCCGTCCCCGTGCTGAACAGCTGGTACATCTCACAGGTCGAGTCCGGGGCCGAGGCCGTGTGCTCCGCCGACGGCTACGACCTGATCATCATGGGCGTCACGGGCGAACCGGCACGTCGATCGCTGCTGGCCGAGGAGAGCTCGCTGCACCGGCGGGTCGACGGGGTGGTGTTCATCGACATCGCCGTCGACGACGACGACGTGGCCCGGCTCGCCGAACGGGGCCTGGCCGTCGTCACGCTCGGCAACGTCACCGCGACGTGCCCGTCCGTCACGATCGACGAGGACGAGGTGGCCCGCCTCGCCACCGAGCACCTGCTGTCGCTCGGGCATCGGCGCATCGGCCTCCTCGGCGGCCAACGCGACGACCCACTCGGTTTCAGCGTGCCCCGGCGCCGACGCGCCGGCCACCACGCGACGCTCGAACGTGCCGGTGTCGAGATCGATCCCGATCTGGAGGGGATCGGCAACTTCTCGGTGATGGGCGGGCGAGATGCGATGGCCGGCCTGCTCCAACTGCCCGACCCGCCCACCGCAGTGTTCGCGATGTCGGACGAGATGGCGTTCGGCGCCATGCTGGCGGCTCGCGAACGCGGACTCGACATCCCACGCGACGTCTCGGTCGTCGGCGTCGACGACCACGACCTGTCGATCGTGGTCGGGCTCACCACCGTGCAGCAACCCGTCGCCGACATCGGCTCCCGCGCCGCGCGGTTGCTCCTCGACCAGATCACCGGGGCCGCCGCCACCCCCGCCCACATCCGATCGCCGGTGTCGCTCGTCGTTCGCGCGACGACCTCGGCACCCCTGCCGCGCCGACAGGAAACCGCCGAGAAACCTTGACGTCACGCGGCAGGTATGTAACCGTTCACCGTTGGGACGGGTCCGCCGTCCCGACCGTGAACCACACCCATCGAGGGGGAGGACCTCCATATGAGAAAGCGCTGGCACAAGATCGCCGCGTTCCCCGTCGCCTTCGCACTCGTCGCCGCTGCGTGCGGTGGCGACGACGACGGCGCCGCTGACGACCCGGCACCGCCGGTCGACGACGCCGACGACCCGGCTGACGACGCCGACGACCCCGCTGACGACGCCGACGACCCCGCTGACGACGCCGACGACCCCGCTGACGACCCCGCCGACGACGAGGACTTCGGCGGCGTCGAGATCGTGATCACCGGCTCCGAGCGCGACGACCCCTCGGTCGGCGCGATCAACGCCACGCTGCAGGCGTGGGCCGAGCCCCGCGGCATCGACGTGACCTTCATCGGTGACGCCGACTGGGAGGCCAACATCAACACCCAGGTCGAGGGCGGCAACCCGCCCGACATCTCGATCTTCCCGCAGCCCGGCAAGCTGGCCGAGTTCGCCGAGGAAGGGTTCATCTTCCCGCTCGCCGACGACGTCGTCGCCGCGATCCAGGATCACTGGGACGCCGGCTACCAGATCGACGGGACCGCCAACGACGTCGGGGAATCGGACCACCCGCTCGAGTCGACGCCGTTCGACTCCCGGAGCGACGTCGTCGCTCGGATCGAACGACTCGAGGCCGACAAGGAGTCGTTCGAGGAGGTTCCGATGACGGGCTGGCCGACCGACCGCGTCTACAGCGTCTTCTTCGACGCCGTCGACTACGACGAGCGCGTCGTCGTCATCATGCTCGACGAGATCGACAAACTGGTCGAGAAGAGCGGCGACGACACGCTCTACAACCTCTCGCGGATGAACTCGGACCTCGAGCGCTCGCGCGTCTCGATCATCGGCATCAGCAACGATCTGAAGTTCACTGACTTCCTCGATCCGCGGGTCAAGTCCAGCCTCGGCGAGGAGGAGATCGTTTTTCCGCCCTACGACGCGAATCAGCTCCGTGACATCCTCGAACATCGAGCGGGGGTCGCGTTCAAGCCGAGTGCGCTCACCGACGACGTGATTCCGCTATGTGCAGCCTTCGCCGCACAGGAACACGGCGACGCCCGCCGCGCACTCGACCTCCTCCGGACGGCAGGCGAACTCGCAGAGCGAGACTCGACCGACGACGTTCGGGAGGCCCACGTTCGGGACGCCCAGGAGAAAATCGAGATCGACCGCGTCGTCGAGGTGGTTCGGACGTTACCACAGCAGTCCAAACTCGTCCTGTTTGCCATCATTCTTCTCGAAAAGAACGGCGTTCACA
>SKSP01000036.1 GCA_007122945.1 Ilumatobacteraceae bacterium
CCGACGCGACGACCGTCGTGCTCGAACAGAGTGGCCGGAGCAGGTGGTGGACGTTCGCCGGCCGTCGGGCCAACGTGTGGCTCGCCAGCCTGGTGACTCCACTGCGAGCCAAGGTGACCGGCATAGACGACCTCGGCATCGCGCTCGACGAGGGCTCCGACGGCGGCATGGTGGCCGACGCGCTCGCCGCTGCAGCGTGGCCCGACGGCGTGACGCTCGCCGACTGGATCAGCGACGACGCCATCCGACACCTCAAGTTCGCCGACTGCATCCCCCGCCCACTCGCGCTCGCCGAGATCGAAGCCCGCCTGCGCGACGACCGAACCGTCGCCAGCGTGCTCACGCTGCCTGTGGCCACATCGCACCGACGGTCGACGCTCATGTAGGGCGTACCCAGACGCGAGCGCCGTCAGGAATCAACATCGTCTGGTGACGCAGGCTGGCGCCGGCACCTCGGTTGTCCCACGGGGCGATGTGGCGCACGCTCGCCTGCGGCAGTCGGCCGCGCATCATCGCCGATGGTGCTTCGTCTCGGTCGAACCCCAGCCGGCGCTCGACGCCGCGCAGGTTGCTCGTACGTCGCGCATCAGCTCCGGCGCGGTCGATGGTGTAGATCCGCCCGTGGCCGGCGCGTTGCGCGTCCCGAAGGTGACTGGCGGCCTGTGGGTAGCGGGCGCTCGACAAGCACACCACCCGATCGAGGCTGCACACCGCTCGATCGACGCGTTGTCGGACGGTTGGCGAGCGGAGATAGGCGGTCCCGCGGAACAGTGATGCCAACAGCGCTGCGCTGAGCACGACGGCCGCGGCGTCGAGCTCCAGCACCCCGCGCGCGAGGCCGACAACAGGTTGAACGGCTGCTGCGTACAAGAAGTCGCCGAGTGTCGACGGCGAACCCAGGGCGAGCTCGGAGACGACGAGGATCCCGGCCACCACCGCCGCCTGGCAGGCGAACGATGGGCACAACCCGAGGAGCAACCTGAACCCGAGGAACGACGCCACGAAGTAGCCGGCGGTCAGCACAGCTCGGGTGAGCGGATTGTCGATGACGAACCGATAGACGGACACCGCGACCGAACCGATTCCCGAGACGACAGACCCCGCAGCATCGACGACTCGGCAGAGCAGGCACGGGCCGGCGGCGAAGCGATCCAAGACACTGTCGCCGACTCGTGCGTTCGCCGAAGCGGTGAACAGGCCGTCCAGCTCGTTGCCGTCGGGCCGCAACGTCAGCCGCGTCGACTGTCCGGGTGCGATGGGAACGGTCGCCGTTGCGCCGAGGGTGAGGACGAGGTCGGCGAGCTGCTCGGCGACGCCATCGATCCCGCCCGCCAGCAGCGGCAGCGGAATCGTCGGCGTCGAGGTCTCGATCGCAGCTCGCACGACGTCGTCGCCGGTGTGCACCGATGGAACATCCAGACCGATCTCGGCAGGCACGAGGTCGAGGACGGGGACCTCGGGTCCCGTGTCGACGAGCGTCGACGCGCCCTTGAAGCGCCCTGTGTCGTCGAACAGGTCCTCGAGCAGGTCCCGGGCGAAGCCGTCGGCAGTCACCCCGCCGGCTTCTTCGACGACTTCGCGCCGGTCGTCCTCGAAGGTCATCGTCGAGACCCGACCGTCCCGGTAGGCGAACGTGCCCGAGCCGTCGGGGGTCGAGAAGGCCACCGGGCGCGTCCCCGACTCGTCCCAGGAGATCTCGGCGCGGCCCTCGTCGATCCAGAACGCAGATGACACGACGCGACCGTTCGCAAGGTCGAACTCCTGGATCGAGTCGAGACTCGCGATCGTCGTCGGGGCACCGTCGTCGCGCACCACGCGAACATCGGCGTCCTCGGCGACGGCGCGGGTCAGGCGACCGGCCTCATCCCGCTCGATCCGCAACTCGTCGTCACCGAGGGCAGCGCTCTCGATGCCGAACGCGCCCCACGTGAACGTCGCGACGGGGTCGCGGTCCTGGCCGTCGTCCTCGTCGCCGACGCGCTCGATCGACGTGATGCGGAGTGCGTCGTCGGTGATCGTGGTCAGCGCTCCCGAACCGTCGTGCTCGACCGACCCGAGCATCCCGGGTGCCAGCCAGTCGAGGACGAAGCGATCCGCGTCACCGTCCGGATCGACGACGACCTCCGCCAGCACACCGTCGATGATCGTCCACTCTTCGACGTGGTCGTCGAGGCGGACGCGCTCGACACCGTCATCGCCGTGCTCCACCGACCCCGATGCGCCGCCCGGCAGTCGATAACCGACGAGGCGTCCGTCGTCGTAGTCGAACGAAAGCGTGCCGTCGTCGCTCACGATCGCCGTCAAGGCGCCGGCGCCATCGTGGACCAACTCGAACGACGAGCCGTCGGGTTCCTCGACGACCAGCAGATCGGTCCCGTCCCACTCGAACTCCCTCAGCTCGCCCGACGGGAGCCGCGTGCTGGTCGGACGTCCCGCGGCGTCCCAGCCGAGTTCCATCACGCCTCCCGGCCCGTCGACGGCCGTCAGGTTCCCAGCCGCATCGTGCACGTAGGTCCAGCGCAGCGAACCCGTGTCGGCTTCCCGCAGCGTTCCGGACTCGTCGTATCGGTAGTCGACGCGCGAACCGTCAGGTGCAGTGAGCGCGGTCATCAGTTCGCCGTGCCACTCGAAATGGAGCGTCGCGCCGTCGATGTCCACAGAACGAATGCGTCCGGCGTCGCTGTACGCGACGGCGACCGAGCGACCGGGCTCGTCGAGCCGAACGAGCCGACCGTCGTCGTCGTACTCCCGGCTCGTCACC